>DATJAL010000006.1 GCA_035516255.1 Chitinivibrionales bacterium
TTTGTAAACCAGAAATGGGGCACCAAAGATCCTGTCGCGTTCAAGGACTCGCAACTCGGGCTTATCAGGCTGCGCGCCCACGGCCAGTTCAACGTGCGGATCGTTCAGCCGCTCTTGTTTGTCAACTCGCTGGTGGGCACGGTGAGCGGATATTCAACCGAGGACATTTCAGGCTATTTAAGCGACGTGATCGTTTCCCGGTTCAACGATTACCTCGGAGAACACCTCGACAGTATGATCAACCTGCCCGGCAAATACGACGAGGTCGCCGCCGGCCTTACCAAACAGCTGCAGGAGGATTTTGCCCATTTCGGGCTGGAGCTGCCGAATTTATACATCAACTCCATCACCCCGCCCCTTGAGGTGCAGCAAGCGATCGACGACAGAAGCAAGCTGGGCCTTTTCAAGGACCTCGACGACCTGGTCAAAATGAAATCGGCGATGGCCATCGAGAAGGCGGCGCAAAATCCCGGCGGCGCAAGCACCGGCGTCGCCATGGGCTTCGGCATGATGATGCCGACCATGCTTTCGCGGCAATTTGCGCCGCAACAGGCCGCCGCTTCGCAAAACATGCAAAAATGTTCGTCGTGCGGCCAGCAAATCCCGGCCGACGCACAGTTCTGCCAGTTTTGTGGGACACAGCTGCTGGTGTTCTCCCAGTGCGTGAAGTGCAAGGAAAACCTTCCGCCTTTTGCTCAGTTCTGCCCGAAATGCGGCCAGACCGTTACCGCGGAACCGCAGAAAAAGCAATGCGCAAAGTGCGGTTACAAGAACCTCTATAATGCAGTCTTCTGCAACCAGTGCGGTGAACGACTCTAGCTACATCCTCGAGCACCAGTGCCCCCAGTGCGGCGCTGCGGTGAGCCTGTCTGAAACGGACCGCATTTTCACCTGCCCGTTTTGCCGGGTGCGGCTCATAATTTCCTTTCCGGAATTTCCATCGCTGTATTTTCCTTGTCCCCCGTCCCGGGAACAGGACTGTTTTTATGTGCCGTATTGGCGGTGTAAAGGAATAAAATATTCACTGACGCCCAGGGGCGTTGAGCCCTCGCTGGTTGACAGCAGCTTTTGCGCATTGCCGACAACGCCTTCCCTATTTCCCTCCACACTCGGGATTCGCTCCCAGACCCTTCGGATGAGATTCGTGGAGCCCGCATCTCCCGGCGTTTTTCTTTCCCCGCAAACGGCATTTGCATCGGTAAAGACGACTGTTGCATATACGCTGGTGCGGCAGCAGGAATTCATGGAATCATTTACCTCTCTTTTCAGCAATGAACCGCCAACGGCCGAAATGCAGACCGCTGCCGCTCTCCCGCCGATCGAGGCGCTGATCGGCGAACTCGTGAGCCTGGTATTTTCGCCCTTTTACATCAGTCAGAATTTTCTTTTTGACGGGATTACCAGCGAAAAGGTTGCGCCGTGGCCCGAAAATACCGTGCAGATGCTTGATACCAGGCCGCCCGGACCGGCTTTTATCTCCACGCTGTGTCCGGAATGCGGATGGACGCTCCGGGCCGAAAGCGACAGCCTTGCCCTCGTTTGCGGCAAATGCGGCAAGGCATGGAGCGCCGCCCCCCGCGGGCTTACACCTCTTGATTTTTTTCTTTGCAGCACCTCGATACCCGCCAGCCAGTGGCTCCCGTTCTGGCGGCTTGACATTTCGGCACCGTCCGCCGTCTTTGGCTCATTCGCCGATTTCATCCGCCTGACCAAAACACCGAAAGCCGTCTTGCCTGAAATGGAAAAACAGAAATTTTTTCTTTGGGTACCCGCCTTTAAGGCCAACCCAAATCTTTTTCTCCTGCTTTCAAAACTCATGACGTTCAACCAGAAAGAAATGGCGTTTTCGGATATGTTCCCGAACGATTCATCATTCTATCCGGTGACATTGCCCGCAAGTGAGGGATTCGAGGCGGCCCGCATTATTTTAGGAGACATGAGCCCGGCCAAGCCAAAGACCCTGCCGGTCATCAAGGACCTGTCGTTGTCACTAACGGCCAGCACGCTCGTCTATGTGCCGTTTGTACTAAAAGGCCCTGAATATTTTCAGCCAAACCTGAATTTTGTTGTCATGGCAAACGCGTTGAAGTGGGGACGTATGATGTGAATCCGGCGATGCATTATTCTTTTTATTCCATTTCGCCTGTTTTATTGAATATTCTCTTTCCGGATGTTTCGTTATACTTATGAAGTACTTGTTCCTGACATTGTGCACATTGCTGATATTTTGTGCTTCGGCTCCTATTATAAGAGGAGTTCCTTCCACCTTCAAATATTCCTACATCGAAACAAAACATATCGCCTACTTTAAACCAATCGTCGTCGCCTCCGAAATCTTCTACGAAAACAGGTTTACCAACCAAAACTATCACAGCATCGATAAAATAAGGACGCAGGACGCCTTTTACCGTGATTTCCGCCAGAGGATTTTAAAGGCCCAACTCGGATGGGAGGAGATTGACAACCGGATAGACAGCCTTCTGCAGGCAAAATATGCATATGCAACAGCGCCTCTTGACAGCCTGTATGGCCCCATTCAGGAACGGTTAAAAGCTGCCGGTATAGACATCGTGATCATTATCTATGCGATGAAGCTGTATCATTTTCAGACCGTCGGAGTCAGGCCGGATAAGACCGGAAGCGTGAGCTCCTACGGTGCTGCCATCAATAAAAAAATCGAATATCTGTGCTCGATAATAGAGGTGTCAGAAAACAGACCGCTTTTCTGCCTGCCGATGAAACAGGAGGAAGACAGTCCATCCCTTAACATTCTGGAAAACAGCGTGAATGAGCTTTTTGATATCTTACTGCGGCGTTAAAAATCATTATAAGCGTATTTGATTGACAGGGAAAACACTGTGCGCTTATAAAAATACTGGCAAAGGTATTCTTATTTTCGATGCCTACTTTTTAACCCCAACTAACGTTCTCACCTTTTCAAGAGTCGGAATTCCCGCGGCCCGCGCCTTGTCGGCGCCTTTTTTCCGCACCTCGGCAAGGTAATCAACATTTTTGCCAAGGTCCTCGCGTTTCTTCCGATAAGGCTGGAAATATTCCCAGAGAGCGGAAAAAAGTTCCTTTTTCGCGTCGCCGTACCCATAGCCGCCTTTGCGTAATTTTTGCTCCATGACCTGAACTTTCTCTTTGGGTGCGAAAAGCCGATAGACCGCGAACACAATGCTCTTTTCCGGGTCTTTGGGAGCCTCAAGCGGCGTGGGATCGGTCACGATGCTCATCACCTTTTTCTTGAGCTGGCTTTCGGCGGCAAAAATATCAAGCGTGTTGTCATAGGATTTCGACATCTTCTGGCCGTCGATGCCCGGAATCACCGCGACCTCTTCCTTGATTTTCGGCTCGGGAACGGTGAACGCCTCGCCGTAGGTCTGGTTGAATTTGATGGCGATGTCCCGCGCCACCTCGACGTGCTGTTTCTGGTCTTTACCGACCGGAACCACGTCGGTCTGGTACATGAGGATGTCCGCCGCCATGAGCACCGGGTAGGAAAATAGGCCGTTATTTGCGGGAATGTTTTTTGCCACCTTGTCTTTATATGAATGGCAGCGTTCAAGAAGCCCTACCGGCGTCACATTGTTGAGGTACCAGGTGAGTTCCGCCACCTCGGGAACATCAGACTGCACCCAGAAAACGCTTTTGTCCGGGTTGATGCCGAGCGCGAGCAGGTCGAGAATGGCGTTGGTGGTGTAATCAAACAGCTGGCCGGCGTCAAACACCGACGTGAGGCTGTGCAGGTTCGCGAGAAAGCAGAACAGGTCGCCTTTTTCCTGCGAAAGCACCATGGGCTGGATCATGCCGAGGTAATTGCCGATGTGCAGGGTTCCCGACGGCTGGATGCCGGATAGAATTCGCATGACGTTAAATCTCCTTATCCTTTTTTTTGTTGATAAGAATCTATGAAAATACTTTTCTGAGGGACGCTGCATAAAAATTGTTTATGCCTTTGACGCAGAGATGAATTTCAATTCGGAATTAAAACAGCATCTCCTTAACAAATTCCTCATTAAAATCCTCCCTTCCCGACAATTCAATATACCGCGCCTTTGAGGCAATTTTCCCGAGTGATTCCTCAAAATCAACGGAGCTGAGCGCGAGCCGAGCTCCGTAGCCCGCCGCGTTGCCGACGCTGATGATCCTGTCCTTTAATGGCCGCGGGAGCATGCCGATGGCGGTGGCGTTTTCAACATTTATAAACATGCCGAAGGCTCCGGCGAGATATACGGTTTCAATGGAATCGAGGTTGATTTCTGCTGATTGTGCAAGAATGGTGATCCCGGCGCGTATCGCCGCCTTTGCAAGCTGCACCTCGCGCACGTCACGCGGAGTAACAACAATTTTCCTGCCCGTTGCGGATTGTTCTTTTTTCTTGATCAGGTATTCTGCTTTCATATACCCGGTGCGATCAATGACTTTTTTCCCCAGCAGAAATGCAATGATATCAACAATACCGGAACCGCAAATGCCGATGGGTGCGCATCCGCCGATCGTTTTATACCTGCCGCCATCATACGAGCAGATTGCCCCTTCAACGCCGCCCACGCCGCATTGCAGGGTCGCACCTTCAAAAGCGGGCCCTGCTGCCGTGGCGCAGCAATACACTTTTTCACTATTTCCGACCGCCATTTCACCGTTTGTCCCGATGTCAATATACAGCGCATATGCTTTTGAGTCGAAAAGAGGCGTGGCTGCCATGCCCGCCGCCACGTCTGCGCCGACAAACCCCGCAATCGACGGCAGCACAAGGACCACCCCGGCCGGATTCACGCAGAGGCCGCATGCTTTGCCGCTTTTGTGCTGCGCGTCTGTAAAGACGGGCGTGTATGGCGCCCTCGCGAGCGATGACGGGTTTATTCCGAGAAACAAATGCAGCATGGTGGGATTGCCGACCACCGTTGTCTTAAAAATGTCCCTGCTTGAAACGCCTGCCCTGCCGCACAGCGCCGCTATCGCACCGTTGATTCCCGCCACAATCATTTTTTTAAGTTCGGCAAGCCCCCTCCCATGTTCCATGGTATGATGTATCCTCGAAATAACATCGTGGCCATAGGCGGCCTGCGGATTGATGAAGGATTCCGCGTCAATGGTATTGCCCGATGCCAGGTCCTGAAGGAACGCCACGACCGTGGTCGTGCCGATGTCAATTGCGATGCCCATTTGAGCCGCAGCTTTTGGAGATGCGCTGTAATAAGCACACAGGCGCTCCCCTTTATAGCTGACCGTGACAGTGCTTTTTTTACCTGTTTTCTCAATTCCACTTTCAAGAGCGACTGTTTTTTGAACATGTTGTTCCGATTCGACAATGCGTGATGTTCTATGTTTTGAAAATGCTATTTCTGAATCGCGCTTCAGCACATGCCGGCATGCGAGCCGCATGCCCAGATTTTGTATCCGCACCAGGCATTTTCCGCAAATTCCCTTTCCGCCGCAAGGTGACAATACGGGGACACCCGCTTTTCGCAACACGTCAATCAGCGCGTCGCCGCTGCGGGCGTATAATGTAGCATCGTTCCCGCCGCCTTTGATGGTTACCCTGATCCGGCTCGTTTGGGAACGACGTCCATGTTTAAATTGCGGTCCGCTTTTCTTCATGGAGATTGTTGAGTGAATATAAATAATTTCCGGTGTTTTAAATCGACTGATTCCTCTTATTCTCAAATGATATACCGTTAAGGATAAAAGGAAGCGGTTTTTTCCCCTCTCGCCCGTATTTCTTTGTGCCTAAATTAATTTTGCCATGTCTCGATAGAGGTACTATTTTACATAACGCTTGCTGAATACGCCGCCGCTGGCGGCAACAGGTTCCCTGCGAGGTCATGACATGAGTTTCCAAACAAAACTGTTCCTTGTTTTTGCGCCGTTCTTGATTGCCGCGGTGGGGCTCATGCTGTTTTTTACGATGCAGTTTGAGAAAAGCATTGTTAAAATGTTCGAAGACGACATTCAGGACATCGTTCACACCGTCCATTACTCCACCCAGAAGCTTACCAGCAAAAAAGGACGGGACACCGAGGCGCTTGAGCATTTCATTGAAGACGTGAAAAGCAGCACCTCGGCCCGTGAGGTATCCGTTGTGGGCAGCAGCCAGAAAATTGTTGCGAGCAGCAACCCTAAAAAAGTGGGTCAGAAGCACAATCTGCTTTCCGGAAAGGAAATCATCGTAAGGGCCCAGTATGGCGCCGAGGATTCCGGCGGCCGGCCGGTGCGCTATGACAATGTCCAGGTTCCCATCGTCCGCGACAACCAGGTCATCGGCCTGCTTCAGACCTCTATCGTGGTGAATGATTCGAAGTCGCTCGTTCGGCAATTGAACCTCCGGACCCTCTACATTGCATCCGTGGCACTTGTCATCATGTTCATCGTGTCTTTTATTGTTCTTTACAATCTCAACAAACCCCTTCGCCAGCTTTCCGTCGCGGCAGAGCATGTGGCATCGGGCGATTTGTCGGGCGAACTTCGGCACAGCGGTCATGATGAAATAGGCCGCCTCACAAAATCATTTAACTCCATGACCCAGCAGCTGCGCGTGCAGAAACAGCTCGAAGACAGGCTGCGCTCTCTCGAACGGCACGCGATACTCTCCGAAATGGCATCGAGCCTTGCGCATGAAATTCGAAACCCGCTCAACCTCATCAATCTTACGGCCGATCATCTGGGCCATGACTATCTTCCCTCTGATGAAGAACGGCGAAAATCATATTCGGAACTTCTTGCCGGGCTTAAAGCTGAGGTCCAGCAACTTAATAAAATGGTAAACGAGTTTCTCACCATCGGCAGGCCTTCGCAGTTAAAAAAGACCACGTTTACCGTTGCGGAGCTTTTCGGCCAGATCCAGATCCTCATCAAACAGCAAATGATGGCAAAACGGATATCCGTTAAATTCGCCGGCAACACCTCGCAAGAGCTGTTTGCAGACATCGAACAGATGCGCCTCGTTTTTCTCAACCTGCTTCTTAACGCAATCGAGGCTGTTTCTGATGACGGTTCCATTTCGCTGGCGGTGGAGCATACTGCCGAAAATAATGTGTGCATTAAATTCATGGACAACGGACCGGGCATCGCTCCGGAAAACCTCGAACGGATTTTTGAACCGTATTTCAGCAAACGGCCGGGCGGCACCGGCCTTGGACTTTCGCTCTCACGAAGGATTGTGGAGGAGCATGGCGGCACCCTCACCGCCGAAAACAGGCCTCTTGGAGGCGCGCAGTTCACTCTTGTCCTCCCGATTGATAATAAGGAAACCATCGCGCCGCCCTCGGAAGTGGGTCAGGCATAACATAAGGAACCTTTCATGGCGAAAATCCTCATCGTTGACGACGAGGCAGGCCAGCGCAACATCATGGCCAGCATCCTCACCTCGGAAGGACACACGCTTCTCGAGGCTCCGAATGTAGACCAAGCAATTGGCCTGATCCGGGATTTTCAGCCGCAGGTGGTGCTCACCGACCTTAAAATGCCGGGAAAAAGCGGTCTAGTGCTTGTCGAGGAGATAGCAAAGCTCGAGGTCCGGCCCGAAATCGTGGTCATCACTGCCTTCGGAACCGTTGAAACCGCAGTGAAGGCCATGCAGTCGGGCGCTTATACCTATCTCAACAAGCCGCTCGGACGGGACGAGCTCATACTTGTCGTGCGGCGCGCAGCGGAAAAATATCTGCTCAGGGAGGAGAGCGACCAGTTTCGCGCGGAACTCACCAAGCAGCTCTATACCGGGCTTGTCGCCGAATCCGCTGTCATGAAAAACGTACTTTCGATCGTCGCCAAAGTCGCGCAGAGCGATTCCACCGTTCTCATCCGCGGGGAATCAGGCACGGGCAAGGAGCGCATAGCAAAGCTCATTCATTATCAGGGCCCCAGAAGCAGGAAATTGATGCAGAGCATCAACTGCGCGGCATTCACGGAAACGCTTCTGGAATCCGAGCTGTTCGGCCATGAAAAAGGATCATTTACCGGCGCACAGAACACCCATATCGGCATCGTGGAGTCGGCATCGGGCAGCACCCTGTTTCTCGACGAAGTGGGCGACATGTCGCTTTCGACGCAGGCCAAACTGCTGCGCGTGCTCCAAGAGCGCCAGATCCGAAGGGTGGGAGGGACAAAGGCCATTCCGGTTGACATCCGCGTCATTGCCGCGACCAATAAAAACCTAGAAGAGGCGATCAAACAAGGGACGTTTCGCGATGACCTGTATTACCGCCTTAACATCATCCCCATCGTCATCCCCCCTCTGCGCGAACGCAAGGAGGACATTGAGGCATTGGTCGCGTACTTCATCAGCCGTTCCGGCAGGCCGAAAACTGTGGAGGAACCCGCCATGAAATTCATCAAGGAATATCAATGGCCGGGCAATGTCCGCGAGCTCGAAGCGGTAATGGAACGCATTACTGTCCTTTCCACCAGCAACGTTATAAAAGTAGAAGACCTTCCGCAGGAACTCTGCGCCGCCCCATCCTCCGCATCAGCGCCTGCTGCGTCGGCAATACCGGAAGAGGGGATCGTCTTTGAAGAATGGGAAAAAAACATGCTGGCCGAGGCTCTTAAACGCTCCAACGGCGTAATGGCGGATGCCGCCAAACTCCTCGGGATGAGCTACCGCACTTTTCAATACAGGGCTGAAAAATTCGGATTAAAAGAAGGTTAACGATTTGGTGCATGTGAAATATACCATTTGAGTAATTAACATATTAAATGGAATGCTTTGGCCTTCTTTTGGTTTTTCTTTAACTTATTACATTTAAACAAATTACGGGTTTTTTTACCAAATTTTTTCCCAATGGCAAATATTTTGCATGGATATCAATAGTTTTAAATTTTGATTGTTCTTTTACAAACCCCATTACCTTAACCTTTTAACACAAAGGAGTGCCGTATGAAGCTCTTAAAAGTATTGGTCGCAGTTCTCGCATGTGCGAGCTTTGTTCTTGCCCAGGAAGCTGCTGCACCGGCAGCCGCAGCCCCCGCAAAAGCGGAAAAAGGCGCAAAGAAAGAAGCCACGACCGTCGTGACGGGAACAGTCGTTTCCGTTGACGCGATTGCCAACACGATCGTTGTGAAGGCGAAAAAGGGTGAAGAGACCATCAGCGTCGAAACCACCACGAAGATC
Source organism: Chitinivibrionales bacterium (assembly GCA_035516255.1). Classification (NCBI taxonomy): domain Bacteria; kingdom Pseudomonadati; phylum Fibrobacterota; class Chitinivibrionia; order Chitinivibrionales; species Chitinivibrionales bacterium. The sequence continues at coordinate 9,113 of DATJAL010000006.1, forward strand.
AAAAGCGGAAAAGCCGACGTTCAGCTTGGCGACATCAAGGCCGATGCAAAAGTAAAAGTGACCTGCAAAATGGTTGACGGCAAGAAAGTTGCCACCCAGATAGTCGAAACTCCTGCAGCCGCTCCGAAAGCCATGAAGAAGGATAAGGCCGCTGCCGCTCCTGCCGCTGCTCCCGCTGCAGAGCCCGCTGCCGCTCCCGCTGCAAAGTAAAAATACTAACACCAAGTTTTTCGACTATGGGGTTTGTTCAATTGCCGCCCGGGGAATCCCGGGCGGTTTTTTTTATGGATGGGCGTGCGAATTGCCGTGATCATGGGGATGCACATGTTTAACGCCAAAATGCCTGTGAACATGGACATGTATCAGATTATTATCCTGCATAAACTGGTTATCAGTTAAAATCTCCTCGGTAATTCCGCTTCGTATAATGGATTTAGCGGCTCCAAATACGTAAACCATGTCCGCGATTTCCTCAACTATGTGCAGATCATGCGTGGCCATGACCACGGTCTTTCCGGCCCTGTGCGCGGTATCAATAACGTCGATGATGTCTCGCATGGTCCGGGGATCAAGGCCGGCGGTCGGTTCGTCGAGCAACAACACTTCCGGATCCATAATGAGTGTTGACGCAAGCGCCGCCTTTTTCTTTTCGCCGATGGAAAGCTGGTGCGGCGAACGGTCGAGCAGGTGGGAAATCCGGATTTTCTCCGCCACCTCATCAAGCCTGCGCCGGATCTCGGAATGATCAACGCCGAGCTGCAGCAGACCGAAAACAATGTCTTCGCGCACCGTTGGGCAGAATAGCTGCACATCAGGGTTCTGAAACACAAATCCCACGCGTTTCCTGAACGCCCGCTGAACACCGCCGTCGCGCATGGTTCGCTCCGTGAGTTCCGTTCCAAACGCGGTGATTGATCCTGTAGTCGGAAAAATAAGCGCGTCAAGCATCGTGAGCAGCGTTGACTTCCCCGTTCCGTTCGCGCCGATGACCGCAGCGCGGTCTCCCTTGTTTACGGTCAGGGTGATGTCCTTGAGGGCCGGGATATTTCCCGGATACGAATACGATACGCCTGTCAGCGTAAATACCGGTTCAGCCATAGTGTTCCTATCAGGGCGCAGAACGCCAATGCGGAAAAAATATAATCACCTGCTTTTGCCTTGAATTCTTCAAGAACGTACGCCTCGCCCGCATAGCCGCGGGAGACCATAGCATCGTACACCTGCGATTGAAGCTGGTATGAACGCAGCCAAAGGCCGGCAATATTCGAAGCCACGACCCTGCGTCCCTCTTTTGCGGATGACACGAACCCGACCCTGCTTTTTATCGCGGTAAAAACATTCTGAATGATGTCGAGGAACAGGAAAATGTAACGGTAACTCATCCCGATGACCATGACAAATAATTGAGGGATCCGGAACACGCGCAGGGTCTTGAGGAGAACGTGCTGGCGCGTGGTGAGCACGAGGAGCACGGCGATTGAGACCGAATCAAGCACGCGCATGAAAAAAATAAGCGCCGCGTCCATGCCTTGCCGCGATATTGACAACGTCCAGGAAAAAAGCCTGAACGAGACGAGCGGCTCACCCGGCGTCACAACGTTGAAAATCGCCGGCACCACGATGAACAACGAAAACAGCGGAACAAATATAAGCGTCCTTGAAAGGAAAAAAACAAGGCCTACCAACGATGCCGCAACGCAGCAAAGCAGGGACAGGTACAATAAAAACAAAACCGCGACGCTCTTTGTCAAAAGGACTGCGGCAAGCAAAAGAATCACGGCAAGAAATTTGAACCGTGGATCCCGGCGCTGGAGAAACCCGGGCCTCAGGGCAATCAGCTCTACGGAAACAGTGTCCTTAAGAAAATTGACCGTTCCAAGAATGGTGCGTTCAAGGAACCCGTGGGACCAATGCCTTCGTGATCGCCCCTTTTTTTCCTTTCCGTAAACAACCTTGCCGACGAACAAAACAAGACCGATGCAAAGCCCGATCCCGACAACGGCCGACAGAATATAAACGAGCCCCATCAAAATTTTGCCGTGAGATTCGGCTCCCGGGAGACCATAATCAGGCAGCGGCGCGCTCCAGAGCGAGGTCAGATGTTCGAGTTGCGCAGGGACATAACCGAGAAATCCGCGAAGCTCCCCGGCGCTCCATTCACCCCAGGCGGTTCCCGCTTTGAGCTTATACGGCACGTAAAGCCCGAGGGGCACGAGCAAGACAAGGATCGCAATGCCTATCAGAAGTCTTGCAATGAATTTTCGGTTCGCTTCCGGATCCGGCCGCAGCAAAAGAGCGTCATGCTGCGAGAGATACCGGACCACCAGGGCGGTCACGATGGCTTCGATCCATCCGAAAACGAGCATATGGCCGCTTACCATTCCCGGTACTGCAACGAGCAGGCCGTAGGGACAGTACAGCGCCTGTCCCGCGGCGGTGTGATGAAGATGGGGTTGAATCCCGAACTCCACCCCCGCGAAGGCGGAAGCAATCACGAGACCGGCATATCCCGCAACCCCGGCGGCGATGACGCTCCGCACTGATGCGGGAGCTGCATTCCCTTTTATCAATCTATAGACGAAATAGCCTGAAAACGGCATCACCAGCGCCATGTTGAGGCAGTTTGCGCCGATTGCAGTGATGCCGCCGTCGCCGAACAGCAGCGCCTGGATCACAAGCGCAACGCTCACGGCGATGCAGGCCGCCCACGGGCCCAGCAGAATGGCGACAAGCACGGCGCCCACCGCGTGGCCCGTGGTCCCGCCCGGTATCGGCACGTTGAACATCATGATGACAAAAGAAAAAGCGGCGCCGATGGCAAGAAGCGGCGCCTGCCTCGCCGCGAGGGTCTTTTTCACCTTGTGCGCGGCAATGGCCCAGACCGGCACCATTGCGGCATAACCCGCTGCGCAGGTGATAGGGCCGAGGTAGCCGTCGGGGATGTGCATAAGAAACCATCCTTCCGCCTCTTAAAATAATGCACGTCACGGGTAGCATAAAATAAAAAATTATGCTACCTTTAGTGGCACGAAATATATATTAATGCCACGAATGCACCTTTTTCCATGGACCCTAAGGAGCGCTGTCATGTCCGAAGAACCAAGAGAATCCGGTTTACGCATTGACAAATTGAACATTATCAGCGAAATACTTTTACAAGGGAATGCCGGTTTATTTTTCACATTTCTTGTTTTGGCCAGTGCGAGCTCGGGACAGGTTCCCGAACCGCAAGTAATGCCCATCCCTGTTGAAACGGATTCGGCCGGAAGCGTTGTCTCAGACACAACCAAAGCCGCCGCAGCCGACAGCGCCATACCCGCAACCTCCGCGAAAACGGCTGTAAAAAAGGAAATGGAAAAAATTATCGTAATCGGCCACTACAAAAACGAGACGGCCGCCGCAACGGCCGCCAGCAGTGGAACATACACCAGCGAACTGTTGGAAGACCGTCCCCTATTGCGCCCCGGCGAGGTGGAGGAACTCGTGCCCGGCCTTATGGTCACCCAGCACAGCGGAGCCGGGAAAGCCAACCAGTTTTTGCTGCGCGGATTCAACCTTGATCACGGGACCGATTTCGCGACATCGGTTGACGGCATGCCTATAAACCTTCCCACGCAGGGCCACGGACAAGGATATGACGACCTGAACCCTGTTATCCCCGAACTCATCGATCATGTCGACTTTTACAAGGGACCGTACATCGCCTCGAAGGGTGATTTTGCCTCAGCCGGAGCGGCCGACATTTTCTACACAAAACAACTTGCCCGTCCCTTTCTGGAAGCGACGATCGGCGCATACGGTTACTACCGCTCCATCGCCGCCGCCTCAACAGACCTGGCAGGAGGAAAAATCCTCATGGGGCTTGAGGCCATGCACCAGGACGGGCCGTTCGTGGTGCCCCAGGACTATTGCAAATTCAACGGCGTCTTGCGATGGTCGCGCCAGCTCGGCGATGGGACGTTCAATATCGAGGCAATGGGTTATTCCGGCCAATGGAACGCAACCAATCAGGTTCCCGAGCGCGCCGTGACCGAAGGCATTATCCCCCGCTTCGGCACTCTGGACTCAAGCGACGGGGGCACGTCCGATCGATACAGTCTGTCAACATCATGGAACGGCCAGCTTGCGGGCGGGATATTTTCGGCATGTTTATATGCCGTAAAATACGATATGGACCTTTTCTCGAATTTCACGTTCTTTCTCAACGACACGGTGAACGGCGACCAGATGGAGCAGAAGGACAACCGCTGGTTCTTCGGAACATCGGAGGCCTGGCGCAAGGAAGGCACGTTGTTCGGCTTTCAGGAAAAATTCCAGGTCGGCCTTGACGCCCGCTGCGATTACATCGATCCGGTTGCATTAATACATACCGTGAAGAGAAAAAGACTCAACGACTGGACGGTGGACACCGTGACCGAGACGAAAGTCGCGCCCTGGGTCGATCTTGACAGTAGGCTTCTGCCGTGGATGAAACTGTACCTTGGTCTCAGGTATGACTATATAAACAATAATGATCGTTCCGAGGACACAACAAACTCCGGAAGCAGTGGCGCCGGAATGCTTTCCCCAAAGGCCTCGCTCACTCTCGGGCCGTGGGCCAAAACCGAATTCTATGTCGATTACGGTGAGGGGTTTCATTCGAATGACGCACGCGGCACCACCGCGACCATAGATGTTAAAGGAGGCGGCGACACCATCAGCAAAACGGCCGTCTTTTCAAAATCGCGCGGGGCTGAAGTGGGCGTGCGAAACGAGTCCGTTCCGGGGCTCCAGAGCACATTTGCATTATGGTTATTGGATTTCAGCTCCGAGCTGGTGTGGGACGCGGATGAGGGAGCTCCCGAACCGGCGGGTGCCACGCGACGCATGGGCTTTGAGCTCAGCGAGCATTACCAGCCGCTGCCCTGGTTGCTTTTCGACCTCGATGCCGCGCTGTCGCAGGCCAGATTCATCGACCCCGACACTGCCGGGCAATATGTTCCCGAAGCCATTGAATCGGCCGTGTCCGCCGGCATCTCGCTTCACAAGCTGGGGCCGTTCTCCGCCAGTCTCTTCATGCGTTATTTTGGTCCGCGAGCGCTTGACCAACACAACAGCGTGCGCTCGGCAGGATCGATGCTGTTTAACGGACAGATTGCCTGGGATCTAAACCGCACTGTTCGCATAACCCTGGACGTTTTCAATATCCTCAACGCCAAGGTTGACGACATGGCGTATTATTATCCGACCCGTCTTCGGGGCGAGCCTGCCGGAGGCGTCAATGACATCGACTTTCATCCCGCCGAGCCGGTCGGCGTTCGGTGCGGGCTCACCATCAAGTTGTAAACGGTGACGGCGTTTTCTCATAACCGGAGGCAATCATGATCTGGCTCAAGTACGCGGTCGATTTCGGCATCATTGGATTTCTGATCCTGCTGAGCGTGGCGTCGCTGACGATTGCATTGGAGCGATGGCTTGCAATGCGCAAAATCAACGTCGCCGATTTTGCGGACAAATACGCACTTGAACTTGCCGTAACCAGCCGGCTTCATCTGATCGCCACCATCGGCGCCAACGCACCGTACATCGGACTGCTGGGAACGGTGCTTGGCATCATGTTCACCTTTTACAACATCGGAACGCAGGGATTCGTCGATTCCAGCAGGATCATGACCGGACTCGCGCTGGCCCTGAAATCGACCGCAGTCGGCCTGGCCGTCGCGATCCCGTCGGTGGCTTTATACAATCTTCTTCTGCGCAAGGCCAAAGTGCTTCTGTTGCAATGGGACGTGCGTCATGGATGAGCGCGAATTCGACCACATCAACGTCATCCCGCTCGTGGACATCATGCTGGTGCTGCTCACCATTGTGCTCACCACCTGCACGCTGGTGGCGACGGGCGCCATTCCCATCCAACTCCCCCGGGCCTCCGCGCACAAGGAAGACCTGCTTAAAATGCAGACGATTGAAATTGACAAGAGCGGCACCGTGTATCTGAATTCGGTTGCGCTCGATCTTCCGGCCCTTTTTAGCCGGCTCGGTTCCATTGATGTCAAAACCCCCATTCTCATCCGCGCCGACAAGGCGCTCGCGCTTCAGACGTTCGTCAATGTCCTGGATGTGGTGAAAAACCGCGGATTTGTGCGCGTGGGACTTCAAACCGAGACGTCGAAATGAGAAGAAGCTCCGCCTGTGCGCTGGCATCGGCTGCGGTGCACGCGGCGGTGCTGGGGACCATCGCCTTCGCTGCGGTCCGGTTTCGTGAAAGTCCCGTCATGGTCATCGATTTTTCACTGGAGAAGCCTGCGCTCCCCGAACCAGGCAAGGCGCCGCCGGCACGTCACCGCCCCCCACCCGTTCCGCCCCCGGCTGTTGTTGACAAGAGAGAATCGCTGCCTGATACTCTTCGACCCGACACCACGCGGCCAGACACCGCATGGACGCCGCAGCCTGTAATCGCGTCCGCGGATACGACCTTGGCTCCGGCAAAGTCGTCCATTATCGACTCTGCGGTCGTGAAGAAGGAATATGTTTCCGCGCAGTACGGTGTCATTCGTGAAAAGGTGTACCGCGCTCTTTCATATCCCGCCTATGCGCAGGAGGAAGGCTGGCAGGGAACCGTCAGGGTGGGTTTTCTTGTAAACCGGGACGGCAGCATCCAGGATGTCCGTGTGCTGGCAAGTTCTGGGTACAAGCTGCTCGACGACAATGCCGTAAAGGCCGTTATACGGGCAGCGCCGCTTCCGCGAGCGCCGGTAACGCTTGAAATTATTCTTCCCGTGGTGTACCGATTGGAATAATTGTGCGCCGGAATTATTGAAAAAAAGATAATTTGCGGACTTGTAAGAAACGGCGCCGATTTTCCATGCGGTTTCAGGCGGTCCACCAGACGGGGGATCACCTTCCTACACGCCGTTCTTTAGGCACTTCGCTCTTACAAAACCCCGGAACTTACCGGTTCAGGATTTATATTTCTAACGTCCAGCGGAGTGCCCCTGGTTTTTTCCGGTCCAAGCATGAACGTGCATAATTCAATCCTTCGCCCAACAAATTGCTTTTTGTCAATATTATTTGACGCCTCATATCGGACGATAATGTCCAGCCGCCTTATAAAATCATTAATCTTCGGCATTGTGCTCGTTTACCCGCCGTTTGCTTCCAATACTGTGGCGGATTCCTCATCCAGCAGCACGGATACAGGCCGTGCCGACAGCGGCATGACCGACCGCCAGGAACAACAATTCCAGGAAGACATGAATGCCTTTTTCCCCAATACCGGCGGCGAGATCGACACGACCAGCTGGTGCATTTCAAAAATCAATGGAGCCTGGTTTGACTATAGGAAAATGACTGACACCGTCCGGATCGTCCTGTCAGACACCGCCGCCGGCAGCCGGTTTTTCCTTCCCTTCAAGAATTATGTGACATCGCAATTCGGCGCGCGCAGCGGGTACTGGCATTTCGGCGTCGACATAAAAGTCTCCCGGCGCGACTCGATACGGTGCGCGCTTGACGGCCTTGTGCGCGTCGTCGAAAACGACCGGCACGGGTATGGCAAGGTGGTGGTGGTGAGGCATCGCGGCGGCCTCGAGACCCTGTACGGCCATCTTTCGCGGGTATTTGTTTCTACAAACGGCAGGATCACCTCGGGACAGGTGATCGGCCTCGGCGGCAGCACGGGACGGTCCACCGGCAGCCACCTTCACTTTGAGATGCGCTATTGCGGGGAGCCGTTCGACCCCAACTGCATCATCGATTTCGAACGGCAGGAACTTCGAGGCGATACTCTTATCCTGTCAAGACAGAATTTCGACTACCTGACCGCTGTCCGCCAGACCGTGTATCACATCATCCGCTCGGGCGAGACGCTCGGAACAATTGCCCGGAAATACGGCACGACCATCGAAAAACTGTGCGGCCTCAACGGCCTCACCCGGCACACGCTGCTCAGGATCGGAAGAAGGCTCGTGATCCGGAAATGGGCCGAGCCGGCGCCGGAAGCCGCCCCGGAGGAAAAAACGGCGGATACGACGGCGGCGGAAAAGGACCAGGCAGGAACCGCAAAAGGCGACTCCGGATCCTCTGTAAGTCCGGAAAGCAGTACCGCCCATAATTCGTTAAAGTAAACAGAGATTCACGCCTGCATTTTCTTGCGCGGACTTTTGCGATACCGGCCCGCCGCCCTTCTCCAATGAACCTCACCCGTTTTTTTTCGCCATTTTTTTCACCTGCAGCGCCGCCCCCGAAACCAGCAGCATCGCCAGCAGCGTCGTGATGATGGCCGGGCCCGCCGCGCAATCGAACCGCAGCGATGCCTCCAGGCCCATAACGCACCCGACGACGCCGAACAGCCATCCGAACACGACGCGCCGTCCTGTCCCGCGGACGCTGACGAGCGCGGCCACGGCGGGAATGATGAGCAGGGAAAACACCATGAGCACGCCCGCGATCTTGACGGAAGAGGTGACGGCGACGCCGAACGTCGCATAAAACACGATGTCCCACCACCACAATGCGACGCCATGACGCTGCGCCTCATCGGGCCTTTCGGAGATAAGGAACAGTTTTTTCCTCGCCAGCACATGGATCACGCCGATCGCGGCGACGAGGAGCGCAAGAACAATCACGTCCTGCCACGACACGGTAAGAATCGTCCCCACCAGCATCTCCTTGATGTGCTCAGTGCCGGTCGCCGATTTTTCCAGCACGAGCAGCGACAGTGCGATCGCGCCCGCGTAGGTGATGCCGATGAGCGCCTCGAGCGGCGCCGCGTTCTGCGCCTTGCGCAGCAGGGAAAAAAGAACCGCGCCCAAAAAGGTAAACGCAAGGCTAACGAGAAAGGAAAGCACGGGCGCGTTCTCTCCCCAGCCCGCGAGAATCGCCACGCTTGCGCCGAGCGCCGCGATCTGGGCGAGCGCGAGGTCCACGAATATCACGCCGCGCTGAACGATGTGGTACCCGAAATAGGTGTGGATCCCCGCCAAAACAAGGCACACGGCCAGGGCGGGCAGCATGAACGAATAGTGAAACAGCATCATGGTTATTTTCCTCCGGTCGCCGAAATCAATTGATTTACAATTGCGTCAAAGTGGTCCAGATAGGACGCGGGGCCCACGTCCGAGCACGACGGGGCGAACTTGAACACGGGCACTCCGGTCTGGCGCTTGAGGAAATTGGGGCCGTCGTCGGCAAAGTAGGGCTCCTGCATGATGAGCGCCACGTGTTCCTTCCTGATCACCTCCACGAGGTGCGCCAGATGGTTTCCGGTCGGCGGAATGCCCGGGAACGGCTCCACGTGCTCGACGATGGAAAGGTGGAACGCGTTCGCGAAATACGGCCACGACGAATGATAGGTGATCATGTTTCGTCCGTCAAGAGGTTTCATCTTGTCGAGCCATGCAGCGAATCGCGCCGCAACCTCGGCCTTGAACCTGTCCAGGTTCTTTGCGTAGACGGCGGCGTTTGCCGGATCCGCCTTTTCCAGCGCCTCCGCTATTGTCTGCGCCGCCATTGCGCCGTTTCTCGGGTCAAGCCAGTAATGCGGATTGCCGAACGGATGGACATCTCCCATGGACGCATCCACCTTGACGGGTTTTTCGAGCACGGATATTCCGGCCGAACAGTCGACCACGAGGAGCGAGCCGTTGCGCGAGCCGTCGATGATCGCGTCGGACCATTGGTCGAGGCCAAGCCCGACCTTGAGGTACACGGCGGCGCGTGAGACCTTGGCCATATATGAAGGAAAGACCTCCACCGAATGCGGGTTCGCATTGCCCTTTGCGATGGACGACACTTCGATCTTGTCCCCGCCGATGGAAGCGGCGATGGAACCGAGATCGGGAATGGCGGCCACCACGCGGATCGCGGAAAAAACTGGCCCAGCAGTGAAAAGAATGAAGATGGAAAACACTGTCGTAATAATCTTTTTTTTGATGAACATGGCCTCTCTCCTTATTCAAATATTTTATGTCTCCTGATTTTTATCAGAACTGGTGCGCCTTGTGCGGCCCCATGGAAAACAGCAGCTGCACTTCGACGGTATTGTTCCGCGCATTGGCGCCGCCGATAAAATACTCATACGACAACCGCACAAGCGTGCTCTCCTCCAGCACGCTGAACCCTGCAAAGGGCTTGAGCGCCCGGTCCGTGGTCCCGCTGCGCAGCGGGTCCTGGTACTGTTCGGCCAACAACCCCGCGTTAAACTGGGTGCGGTACAATGCGTTGACATACGCGTAAAACCCGTAGCGGCCGCCGCGGGCAACTGTTCCCAGCGAGTCGGATGTTTCCGACAACCGGTACAGGTATTCGCCGGCAACGGTCAGGGTGAGCAGGGCCGATGCGGCGATCTTCGCCTTCGCGTCCGCGCCGTACACCGCGGTGTAGAGGTGCCGCGGCACATCGCCCAACCCGCGGGTGGCGGACAGGCCCACGTCGAACGACGCGGGATCGATGATGAAGGCGCTGGACAAATGACACAGCCACGCCGGCATGACGTCCCGCGCGTCCGGGTGGAACGCCTCGCCGGAAAGCGCATCGGCGGAGAGTGCGACGCTCCAATTGTCGGTGACGGGCCACAGCGTCGACGCCTGGACCGCCACGTCGTCGAAGCTCTCCTCTCCCGGCAGCAGCCGTGCGGCCTTCGGATCGAGCACGCGCGGGGTGCGCAAAAACGGGTATGCGTGCGTGTGGGTCTGGTTGAGCTTGCCGAAATCAAGCCTAAACTTTCCGGCCTTGAGAGCCAGGTTGAGCGGGAGCCCCTTGACAAGCGTCGCGTACGCTTCCTCGATGTCCACGGACGTTCCGTCGAACGAAAGGACGAAAAGGCCGTTCAGATACGGGTTGAGCGCGGCGTCGAGCTGCAGTTCCACCTCGCCGAGCGTCAAGGCGACCTTCTTCGGCGCGGCCGAAGCGGTATCGTCGGTATAGGTGGCGAAGACCTGCCCGATCGCCGAAATATTGGGGTTCGTGACGCCTGCAAAGCTGTGGCCCGCAATCATGCCAGTCATAACTGCAATGCCGGTTATAATCCGGATATTCATGCAAACCCCCTCTTCAGGAATGACAGCACCAGCGGCCTTTACCTATGGCAAAGGCACCGCGTGTGCTTATTACAAAAAGCACAAAACAGTTTTACCCGTGGAACTTAGAGAACAGCAATCCTGGCGGGAGGGGCGCGGGAGGAAAAAAACGCCGGTAAATTTTGATTGACAAACGATTCAACGGAAATGCAGAGGTCAGTGCCGACAGGGACGGGCAAAACGGAATGAAATATGGGTGCATTGATCGCGGTATGGTGGGCCACAAGACAAAGTTGGCAGTCGCTGTGGTCGGCATAATCGTCATGATGGTGCATCGGCACGAGCACGCCGCCCATGACGACCATCATCGCCGCGACCGCTGCAGCAACGCTGCGGAACAAGGAGTGATTGCCTCTGAACCAAAAAATCATTACAAGGCCTCCGGGCGAGATAAAAATACGTTACGGTACCGGCAATTATTTGATACTCTTTCTCGGTAAAGGCTTCCCCGTCCCAAAAATAATCCCGATTTCATTATTAATGAATCGATTTCTGATGCCTTTTTTCCATCAGGGTAGTGCAATCATCCATATCTTTCTTTCCATATTGACAATAACAACGCAAATAAATATAATTTCATTCAAGCAGGGTTATTGGTATACGGGGAAAAAACAATAGCAGCACCATCAAATGCAGCAAAATAATCCTTTTACTGGTATAGTATCACGCCGCCGTTTTGTAAAGGTCGTGGCGTCGGCGCTTTCGCTGCCCCTCCTCCCGCTCTGTTCGCCGCATGATCCATCGCGCCGGAGTGCCGAGGGGAGGTTCCGGTTCATTTTCTGCAACGACGTCCACTACCGGGGCGACCAAAAAGACGGTGTCATGCTCACAAAAATCCTCAGCGAATGGAAGGCCGATGTTTCACAGTGGGATTTCGCGGTTGTCGCTGGCGATCTGACGAACTTCGGCGATTTCACCATTATGAAATCCGTGAAGGAGCACTTCGATAAAATCGGCAAACTGTATTATCCGGTCATCGGCAACCATGATGTCACTGCGAAAGGCGAAGAGGGCAAAAAGAATTACGTGGCGCTTTTCGGTGAGAAAAGGCTAAATTACCTCGTTATACATAAGAACGTTGGCCTCATCTTTCTTGATCTTGCCAACGGCGCGAGCCCCTGGGTAACCGTGGAGGTATCCGTTAAACTCTGGCTTAAAAAGACGCTCGCTTTTATTTCGAGGCAAACACCCCTTATTGTTTTTTCGCATTTTCCTTTGCACCCTGAAACGCCGTATTACGCCGTTCTTAATTCAATCGAGCTGTTCAGGCTCCTTGACAAGCACAATGTTCTCGCTTATTTCTCCGGCCATCTCCATTCCCGCTGGTCCGGGTTGCGCAACCAAGTGCCGTTTTTCACCAATGTGCGCCTGCTCCCGAACTGGAGCGCAGGGGACAAATATCCCGGGTCTGGTTACATGGTCGTTGATGTTTCCCAATCAGGGGTAAGCGTGAAGTGCGTTGAAACCAACTTTGGCTCCTCAAGGAACCGTATCGACGAAGGTCAATTCGGCCGGGACTGATCCTTAAAGTCGCATCGTTTGTCCTTTATGGCATTTTGATCAGAGTGTATGCCCCAACCCCTAATAAAATTTATCAATGATCGCCTGTTCAAAGGTTCCAAAATAGAAAAGGCAGAAAGGATTCTTTTTTTCAGGTTGTGATAATCATTGACGTCATGGTAAGCGATCCCGCAACCGGCTTATCGTTGAAGAATTCTACTGACTCTGCTTCGCGCTTAAGCCCAAGCGCATACAGCATCGGCAGGTAATGCTCATTGGTGGGAACCGCGAGCCGCACGTCCCTTCCCAAAGATTGATAATCAACCAACTTGCCGAATTTCTCTTCCTTGATAAGCCGTTTAATCAAATTGCTGGCTTCAATCGCCCAGTCAAATCCGAACGGTTTGTTGAAATCATCCGGAGAATCGCCCCTGAATTCAATAAGGCCAAGATTGTGCACAATGTTTCCGCTGCCAACAATTAAAACACCCTTATCACGCAGCGGACTAAGATCTTTCGCCAGATCAAAATGCTCTTTCGGGGATTTGTTTGCGTCAATGCTCAACTGGACAACAGGCACGTCGGCAGCGGGATACATGCGCGAGAGCACGCTCCAGCAGCCGTGGTCCAGTCCCCATTCGCCGTCGAACTCCACCACGGTCTTTTTCACGGTCTCTTTAACCTCCTGCGCAAGCCATTTGCTTCCCCGAGCGGGATACTGCACTTCATACAACTCGCGGGGGAATCCCCCGAAATCGTGGATGGTTTTCGGTTTTTCCATTGCCGTGACCTTTGTTCCCTCGGTTTCCCAATGCGCAGAAATGCAGAGGATCGCGTCGGGCCTCGGCAGGCTCAGTGATGCCTTCTGCCATCCCCGCGAGAACTCATTGTCCTCGATGGCGTTCATGGGGCTGCCGTGGCCGAGGAAGAGAACGGGCATGATTGTAAACGTGGTTAAAGGCTTTTTCATTTGCGCAACCTTTTGTTAATATATAATTATCTATTACGTTTTTATCCATCAGATATGATACGCCACACGGGCAACAAGTCCAACTTCAAAACCGTGGAGAAGGCATAGGCACCACATAGAGACGAGGAGCGTCACGAGTAGGCCTTTGCTGCCTTCACCGTGGCGGGATCGAGCTCATCGAGTGGATGCTTGAAAAAAACAATCAGGGCTTCATAAGCATTTTTATCGCGGCTGTCGGGGTTAAGCGTTGGGGACTACTTTTTAGTAGTTCAACCTTGAAGGAAAAAACTGCTGGCAGAGCGAATAATATTTTTATAGATTCCGGCCTGTCTTGGAGATCAAAATATTGTAGTGTATATTTTTTAGACAAAGGGCACAAGAAATAAATAATTGAAAACTGCAAAAGCCCTTAGCCGACCTCCCGAGAAAACTGGCCACCGAAAAAGACGAGGGTAGCATTAGCAGGCTGTTGAAAAATTCGGTTTGCTGCCGTTCATGGTTCGACCAAGCTCAGTACGAAGGGCGTTTCGGTTCAAATTTCGCAACTCAACCGCTCACCTTGAGCGTGTCGAAGGGTGACAAATGAGTTTTTCAACAGCCTGTTAGGCAAGGAGGGAAAACATTATGGTTGCAAACGATCTATGGGAATATGTACAAAACTGCCTAATAAAAAATCAAGGTAATTATAAAACATCTTGCACAGGAATTATCTTGTGCATATGGGCTTTAGTCAATTAGAAACCTTTGAATTCATAGGGAAAACTGAAAACAGGGCAAAACTGTTCCTCAGAAAATTCTGTTGGAAAAAAGGCCATGTTTTCTGCACCAATTGTAACAGCCATAAAATCTATCGTTTGAAAGGTAAAAAGTTCAGGTGCAAACGATGCGGAAACACTTTTCATGACTTCTCGAATCGATGGATTGGTCAGTGCCGCGTTCCTCTGAAAAA
>DATJAL010000007.1 GCA_035516255.1 Chitinivibrionales bacterium
AAGTTCCATGGTGTCTCCAAGCAACACTTCCCCCTTTATTTAAAAGAAATGGAATTTAGATATAACAACAGAAAGAATAATCTGTTTCAAATAATCACTCAAAAGCTGAGCTTTTTGGTGCCAAATCGTTTATAATCACCTAGAGAAGATATCTGGTGGGGCAACCACTTCGCGGTTTCCCCTGGCCCCGGCTTTCCCGCGCGACGCGGGACGATCCGGGGGCGCACCCCTTCCAGCAAAGGTGCGCGCGAGTTCGCTCGCATCGCGCTCGCGAGGCGTCGCACCTTCGCAACGCAACCATTAAGGAGGGCCGCCGCCGTGCTTCGCGGCGGGGCGCCCGGATTTTTTATATTGATTTATCTTTTAATTTCCGTTATATTTAACCATACGGTTAAACCATATGGTCAAGCAAAAAATAAAAAAGGCATTACCTCCCCCTGATCTTACCACCGAGCAGAAGATCCTTGCCGCGGCGCGGCAGGAGTTCTGCGAGCGCGGCATCGACGGCACCCGGATGCAAGCCATTGCGGACAGGGCCGGCGTGAACAAGGCGCTGCTGCATTATTATTTCAGGACAAAGGAAAAACTTTTCCATATCATTATACGCGACCTAGTCACCACCATCTGGGGCAAGATAAACCGGGAGCTCGACAGCGCAGGCACGCCAGCGGATGCGCGCACCGTGATTTCCACGCTGGTGTCCGCGTACATCAATACGTTCGCGCAAAACCCGGAATATCCCCTGATCTTGATTCATCAGCTCCTGCATCGCGACAAGAACGTGCCTCTCATTCTCAACCAAGTGATCGCATCGCTCGGTGAAGGACCAAAAAGGCTCACCTCGCTTCTGAGCAGCGAAATCCGCGCAGGTAGAATCAGAAAAATCGAACCCATCCATTTTATTCTAAACCTCATCGGCATGATCATGGTGACCTACGTTTCCCGGCCCGCGTCAGAAATGCTCTCGCGGGCTTCGGGACTTACCCTCACCTATGATGAGGAATTTTACGAAACAAGAATAAAGGCCATCACCGACATGATTTGCGAAGGAATCCTGCTCAAGGAGTAATAACAATGAGAAAAAATGGCGAGATTTTTAAAGTGGTCATTGTCCTTCTCTGCCTTCCGGCCATCATTTTCAGCCTCAGCCTGAGGCAGGCGCAGGAATCCCTTTTGTACAACAATCTCGACATCGTCGCGGCGTACCAGGACTACTGCAAAAAATCCTTCGAGGAGGCGGAGGCCAAGTCGGGATGGTGGCCGTCGCTCGACGTAGTGGGATCGTATGATTATTTCTCGGAGCGAAACTCCATAAAGTTCCCGGACAACCTCCCCGTGCCCCCGGCGAGCCCGCTGTCGGCCCTGGCCGGAAAATCGCTCACCATGGGCAACTACTACCGCGCCGAGGCCGGCCTCGACCTGAGTTACCCGATCACGTCCGCGTTTGTCAACATCTTCAACGTGCGGTACCGGCACCTCGGCCTCCAGATGAAGGACGCGCAGAACGAAGGGCTTAAGAGCCAGCTTTCCTTTAAACTGGGCGCGCTGTATTTCCTCTGGAGCCTGTCGTACGGCCAGGCCGAGGTGTACCAGACGCTCGTGACGCAGCTCACCGAGCAGGCCGCTCAGGTGAAGAACCTCAAGACCGGCGGCGTCGCGTCGTCGTCGAACGTGCTCGATGCGCTGGCGCGGCTCGCGAGCGCAAAGGCCGACCTCGTGACCGCGCAGAACCAGACCGACTCGCTCAGGCTTGAACTCGTGGACTTTACCCAATGTAAAGATTCGGCCCCCGTGCCCGAGGAGTACTCGTTCGACCTCGATCCGGCCGCGCTCATGGCGCTCGACACCGTGACGCTCAACGACACGCGGCCGGAGCTCGCGGCCATGGACCTCGGCATGAACCAATTGCTCGCTCTCCAGGACATCATCCGCGGCCAGAAATATCCCAACCTCATCGCGGTCGCCGGATACCGGTACGGAAACCCCGGGCTCAGAATGGGCGGCACCGATTTCATGGGCTATGCCGAGGCCGGCCTGACCCTCAAATGGAACCTGTTCGACGGGTTCAAGGTGACCAACCAGAGAAAGCAGACGGCGCAGCAGGCGGAGATCATCAAATACCAGAAGCAGCAGCAGATTGACGCATTTAACAATGCGATCAAGAACGCGAAGTTGCAGATCACGCGGGCGATTCGCCAGCAGGACGCGGCGCAGGCCTCGCTTGCCGCCGCAGAAGCGGTGGTCACCGATGCAAAGAACAGCCTCACCGCGGGCATCGTGACCCAGACCGATTACCTGAATGCGCTCACCGCACGCGCGCGCGCCGCCCTGGCCGTGAAGCAGGCCGCGTTCATGAGGAACATGGCCGTACTGCAACTGTATTTCGCGTCAGGAAAGGAACTTAAGTTTTAAAAAAAATCACCGCTGAGACACAGAGGACACAGAGAAAAAAGTGAAGAGTGAAGAGTAAATAAAAGAATGTGTTTTTACTTGCTGCTGACCGCTGAAAACTGACTGCTCATCAATAAATGAAAGAGGTGCATATGAATACCAGACAACCCGCGAACGTCCTGAAAATCATCCTGCTTATCACGCTTGGATTTCTCCTCTCCTGCAGTTCCATGAACAGCAAGAACTTCATCGGCTCGGCCGTGGTCGAGGCGCAGACCTACCAGGTCGCCACCACGGCCCAGGGCACCATCGTTGCGCTGTACAAAGAGGAAGGCCAGCAGGTGGCCAAGGGCGAGCTCATCGCCGTCATCGACACGGTGCCCCTGGTGCTCAGGGTCAACGAGGTCAACACGTCGCTCGCAGAGCTCCTCGGCAGCATTGCCGCGCAGAAAGACCAGCTCTCGTCGCAGGAATCCGACGTGAAGGGCGTCGAGCGCGAATACAAGCGGATCGCGGAGCTCGTTGCCCAGGGGTCGGCGCCCTCGCAGCAGAAGGACAACCTGCAGACCCAGGTAGAATCGTCAAGCCTCAGGGTGCAGGCCAACAAGATGTCGCTTACGGCACTCGCGGCAAAAATAAGCACGATCAACGCGCAGAAGGCCGAGCTCATGAACCAGATCGCGCACTGCTACGTGCGGTCGCCGGCGCCGGGCACGGTCTTGACAAAATATAAAAACCTCGGCGAGGTGGCGCTGCCCGGCAACCCGGTGTTCGAAATCGGCGCTTACGACACCATGCAGGTCGATTTCTACGTACCGCAGACCATGCTCGCCGGGTTCAGGCTCGGCCAGGCCGTACGGATAAGACTGGATGATCAGGGAAGCGGCAATAAAAAGAAAGAGACGTTTGTTCCCGCACAGATTACCTGGATTTCAAGCGATGCAGAATTTTCGCCGAAAAATATCCAAACGAGAGAAAGCAGGAATGAATTGGTTTTTAAGATTCGAGCATTAGCGGCTAACAAAGACGGGATATTAAAAAGAGGACTTCCGGTTGAGGTATGGAGATAAATTTAGGTTATCTGGCGATACGATTTTAGCCGCGCGTGAAACGATGGCAACAAATCATATTTCCCCTCTCCGATTCGGAGAGGGGCGGCCCGCAGGGCCGGGGTGAGGTCGCCTTTTGTCGATAGATGTTCGATGGGCGCCACGGCCGAAGTTGACTAATCGGAACTCCGCTGCCGCGTTAGGGGCGACTGGAGGCCGCGCCGGAGCGCGGTGCTGCCCGGCCCTCGCCGAAGGCATATAGGGGCCGTGGCAGCCCGAGCCGAAGGCGAGACCGGAAGGACGGCCGACCCGAGCCTGAGGTTTGCCGAGGGCGAGGGGAACGCCCAATTGAATTAAAAAGACTATTATGAATTATTCCATCGAAATAAAAGACCTTTACAAAAACTACTCCGGCGAAAAAGCACTCGACGGCGTGAGCTTCAATGTTCCGCACGGCTGCCTCTTCGGCCTTATCGGCGCCGACGGCGCGGGCAAGAGCACGCTCATGCGCATCCTGACCACGCTCATCGACGCGGACAAGGGCGAGGCGCGCGTGCTCGGCATGGACGCGCAGAAGGATTACAAGAAGATCCGCACCATGATCGGCTACATGCCGCAGAAGTTTTCGCTCTACCCCGATTTGTCGGTGGAGGAGAACCTCACGTTCTTCGCCGACATCTTTGACGTGTCGGCGGCCGAGCGCGATGCGCGAATGCAGCGGCTGCTGTCGTTCGCGCGGCTCGAGCCGTTCCGCGGCAGGCGTGCGGCAAACCTTTCAGGCGGCATGAAGCAGAAGCTGGCGCTCTGCTGCTGCCTGGTCCATACCCCGCGGGTGCTGTTTCTCGACGAGCCCACCACGGGCGTTGACCCGGTGTCGCGCAAGGAATTCTGGGAAATTTTGCGCGACTTGCGCAGCCAAGGGATCGCTATCCTGTTTTCAACGCCCTACATGGACGAGGCCGGAAAATGCGACGACCTGCTGCTGCTCGATCACGGCAGGGTCATTGCCGCCGGCACACCGGCCGCGCTCGTGTCGTCGTTTCCGTACCTTCTTTACAGAGTGGAAAGTCCGGCCGGATCGCTCGCCTGGCCGCGCGGCAGGGCCCTGCCACAGGGGATTGCGGCGATATACCCGAGTTCCGGCGCACTGCACGCCACCTGCTCGGACACGTCCATGGACGAAGACCGGCTGTTATCCCTGGTGCATCCGGCAGTTCCGGCCGCTCAAACGGCCGCCCGCATCCGGCCGGGAATCGAGGACGCGTTCATTTATCATTTGTCAACTCATCCCGCGGCGCTTTCCGCCCCTCCTGTCGGGCGGGCGCAATCCCCTCTTTCAAGAGAGGGGAAGCCGAGCGAAGCGGGGAAGGGTGAAGTGGAAGAACTCAACGGATAGAATTTTCGGTCCTATGGCTCTCTCAATAGAAACAAAAGACCTCACCAAAAAGTTCGGCGGCTTCACCGCGGTCGACCGCATCAGCATCGCTGTTGACAAGGGCGAAATCTTCGGCTTTTTGGGCGCCAACGGCGCGGGCAAGACCACGGCCATCCGCATGCTGTGCGGCCTGCTCAACCCCACCAGCGGGGAAGGCCATGTGGCAGGGTTCGACATCATGAGGCAGACGGCCAGCATCCGCACGCGCATCGGGTATATGTCGCAGAAATTTTCGCTGTATTCCGACCTCAAGGTCATGGACAACCTCCGCTTCTACGGGTCGCTCTACGGCCTTTCGGGAAAGGCCCTTGACGAACGCATCAGCGCCATGGCCGGCTTTCTGGGCCTGCTCGACCTGCTCGGCCGCACCACGTCCGATATTCCCTGGGGATGGCAGCAGCGGCTCTCCCTGGCCTGCGCCAATCTTCACAAACCGGAAATTCTTTTTCTCGACGAGCCGACGGGCTCGGTGGACCCCGTAAGCCGCCGCAACTTCTGGGACCTGATTCAGGAGCTTTCCGCCGGCGGCACCACCGTGTTCGTCACCACGCACCATATGGACGAGGCCGAATATTGCAACCGCATCTCCATCATGGTGAGCGGCAGGATAGCGGCCGTGGACTCTCCCGCCGCGCTCAAGCGGCGCCACGGCGTTGCCACGCTGCACGACGCGTTCCTGGCCATCGTGGAAGGGGGCGCGCAGTGAACCGGCGGCTGTTTGCGATCCTGCGCAAGGAAACGTGGCACATCCTGCGCGACTGGCAGTCGCTCATCATCATCATCGCCATGCCCACGTTCATGATGTTTCTGTACGGCTACGCGTTCGACGTGAACATCAACGACGTGCCGGTGCTCATCGTCGACCCGCAGCCCACGCCCGAAACCGCGGCCATCGCAAGGGCCGTGGACCACAGCAGCCTGTTCAAGGTCTCGGGGACCGTGCGCACGCTGCAGGACCCGCTCGAGGTGTTCAAGACCACGAACATCCGCGCCATTATCCGCTTCATGCCGGGATTCACCGCCGACCTGCGCCGCGGCGGCGCGCCCGCAACGGTGCAGGTGCTCATCGACGGGGCGGACCAGAACCTCGGCACCATCCTGCGCAACGCCGCCGAACCGTTTTTACAGAAAACGGTGTTCGACCTGCTGCAATTGCGCATGCCCGCGGGCATCACGGTGAAACAGACCATTCTTTACAACCCGCAGCAGAAGGCCGCCCAGTTTTTCGTGCCCGGTTTGGTCGCGCTGTTCCTCATGATGATCTGCGCGCTGCTCACGTCGCTCACCATCACGCGCGAAAAGGAGCACGGCACCATGGAACAGCTGCTCATTTCGCCCGTGCGGCCCGTCGAAATTCTTGTTGGTAAAATCGCGCCCTACATCGTGCTTTCCGCGCTCGACGGGTTCATCATCCTCGCGGTCGGGCGGTTCGTGTTCGGCGTGCACATCATGGGCAGCCTGCTCCTGCTCTCGGCCGCGGCGTTCATCTTCATTTTCGTGGCGCTGAGCGTGGGCCTGCTCGTGAGCACCGTGGCGAAAAAACAGGAACACGCCATGCTCATGGTCATGCCGCCCACCATCCTGCCCACGGTGATGCTGTCCGGGTTCATTTTTCCGGTGGCGAGCATGCCGGTATGGCTGCAGGTTCTGTCGGCAATACTTCCCCCGACTTACTTCCTCCAGATCATCCGCGGGGTGATCCTCAAGGGCGTGGGGATGGCGGTGCTGTGGCCGCCCGTGCTGGTGCTGTCGCTCATGGGACTTTTTCTGCTCGCGCTGTCGGTGCGGGCGTTCAGGGAGAAGGCATGAACTTTCTCAGACTGGTAATCCAGAAGGAATTCGCCCATATCAGGGCCGACGAGATTACGATACGCCTCATGATCGCGCCCGTGTTCGTGCTCATGTTCATCCTGGGCTACGCCATCACCACCGAGGTCAAGAACGTCACCATCGCCGCGGTTGACAGAAGCGACACGCCGGCGAGCCGCGACCTGGTGCAGACCATCCAGCACAACCCGTTCTTCATATTCAAGGGATACGCAGGCTCCGAAACGGAAGCCCGGCTCATGCTTGACAGAGGCGACGCGAGGCTCGCCTTGCTGATTCCCGCCGACTTCGGCAAAAACCTCGGCAACGGCGCCGCCGACGACGTCGGGCTCCTGGTGGACGGACAGGACGCGAACTCGTCGAACGTCTCGTCGGGCTACATCCAGTCCATCATCCTGCTGTGGAGCCGCGGCATGCTCAAGCAGCGCCTCGCTGCCGCCGGCGTGAATGTGCGCACCGTGCTGCCCGTCGACGTCCGGCCCGAAATCTTTTTCAACCCCATGCTCAAGTCGTCCTGGTACATGATACCGGCCCTCGCCGTGGTCCTGGTCACCATGATCACGGCGCTGCTCACGGGATTTTCCATCGTGCGCGAGAAGATGTCGGGGACGCTCGAGCAGCTCATGGTGACGCCCATCGGCCCGGTGCATGTGGTGATGGGCAAGGTGGTGCCCTACGCGCTCATCGGGCTGGTCGAGCTGACCGTGGTGCTGGTGCTCGCTACGCTCTGGTTCCGCGTCCCGTTCCACGGCAACTTCGGCGTGCTGCTTTTGTTCGGCGCCGTGTACATGATGTCGTCGCTGGGCGTGGGTATCCTCGTTTCGACTGTGGCGCGCACCCCGCAGCAGGTATTGTTCATGCTGTGGTTCTTTCTCATTTTCTTTTTGTTCCTCTCAGGACTCTTTCTGCCCCTCGAACAAATGCCCGCATGGGTGCAGAAGCTCACCTACATCAACCCGCTGCGCTATTTCATGTTCGTGCTGCGCTCCATGTTTCTCAAGGGCAGCGGGCTTGCCGAGCTGTGGCCGCAGGCCGCGGCGATGCTCGTGATCGGCACCGTGCTGTTCGGCGCGGCATTGGCGGCGTTTCAGAGAAAAGTTTCATAAAGATTTTCCGGGGGAGAGGTATACTGCTGACCGCCGACCGATGACCGCTGTCTCCTTATCACCACACGCGCCGGGATTCAAGTATTTTTTCATCAAGCCATTATCTGATTTCGGAGTTAGATAACCATGCCTTTTTACGAATTCTCCTGCCCAAACTGCAACACCATATTCACCTTTTTCTCGCGCACCGTGAACACCAAGAAGATCCCTGATTGTCCGAAATGCAAAAAGCGAAAACTCGAGCGCCGCATATCCCTGTTCGCCGTGGGCGGCGGGTCGAAAAAGGGAGAAGATGACCAAGCCGGAGCTAAGCCGACCGACGACCTGCCCATTGATGAGGGAAAAATGGCAAAGGCCATGGAGACGCTTGCAAGCGAAGCCGGCCGCATGGACGAAAACGATCCGCGCCAAGCGGCAAACCTCATGCGAAAGCTTTCGGACATGACAGGGCTTAAATACAACGACAAGATGAACGATGCGCTGGCGAGGCTTGAGTCCGGCGAAGACCCTGATGCGATCGAGGCGGAAATCGGCGACTCGCTGGAAAACGAGGACCCCTTTATTTTACCCGAAAAGGGCGAGACCGGCAAACCGGCCGCTCCTAAAAAGACGAAAATGGAACGGGACGAAAATGTTTACGATTTGTAAATATTTCCTCTCTTGAGGTTACAAATGCCAACACAATCGGACCTCGAAATACGGCGCTTCAACGAATGGGCAAAGACCTACGACCGTTCGTTTCTCCAGCGGCTGTTCTTCGGCCCCATCCATTCGAGGGTGCTTGACATTTGCAATTCATCCGCGGCGCCGCCCGCGAGCGTGCTCGACGTCGGCTGCGGCACGGGCAGGCTGCTCTATCTGGCGGCGACGCAATGGCCGGGGGCGAAATTTTCCGGCGCCGATCCCGCCCCCAACATGATCTCGGCGGCCCGGCGCCTCAACCCGAACGCGGAATTCACGGTTGCCAAAGCGGAATCCCTGCCGCTGCCGGATCACTCGGCCGACCTCGTGATGAGCAGCATGTCGTTCCATCACTGGGAGGACCAGCGCAAGGCATTGAAGGAAATCGCGCGGGTGCTGCAACCCGGAGGAAGGTTCTGCCTGGCCGACCACACGGCGGTGCTGGCAAATCTTCACGGGGAACACGCGAAAAGCAAGGGGCAGCTCAGGCTGTTGTTCGAAGAAGCCGGGCTTGACGTGGTGATACAGAAGAGAATGTGGACGAGATTCGTGCTGATTTCGGTGGGGCAGAAAAAGGCCGATCGCTGAATCAGGCGCAGGGCTACCATACGAAAGGTATCAAACGGTATCTTATTTTTTTCATGTACGCATCATATCCCTCCAGCCCTTTGGAAAGCACCGCCTCTTCATTTTTAATCCTGAATGATATTAGGCACGGAATGATTGCCGCCGGAATCAACGAATAAAGCGAGCCCAGTACAAGCGGCGCAAAACCAAAAATGACCGTGAATGCCAGGTACATCGGATGCCGGATGACCGCATACATTCCCGTGTCGATGACTTTCTGGCCCCTCTGAACCTCAATCACGCGTGACGCAAAGCTGTTTTGTTTCATGACGGCAAAAAGCATGATGAATCCGGCAAACATCATGACCGCAGAAGCAATCACCAGTTGCATCGGCACGCTTGACCAGTGAAACCGATAATCGAGCCCCGAAACCAGCAGCATCAAAAGAGCGCAGAGAACCAGCAGGGCCATGACGACCTGCTGGGGCCTTTCCTTCTCGTCACCTCTCACCCTTTTCTTAAAATAATCCGGGTTGTCAAAAGCGAAGTACAGCAAGACGGCGAGAAACGGCAGGATAAATGCGCCGAGAAAGAGCCAGCCGTTCAAGAAACGAAGGCTGCCGGCGCCCAGGAATAAGGGAATGCCGAACATCAAAAGGCACAACAGACCGTTGACAAATGCTTTTTTGACAAGAGCGAACGGCACGTCTTGTCCTGCCACTGGAAATGAATCTCTTACGCACCGATTGCCGCGAGGGCTGAGCAATTTCATTGAACAGCCCTCTTCACTTTTTTCACCAGAAAATCAACATTGACCGTTGACAAATCCAACCCGGTTTCTTTTTTCCTGCCCGACAGGTTTTCGAACATGCACAGGATGCTGAAGTTTCCGTCTTCATGAAGGTACAACCCCACTTTTCCACAGCCCGCCGCGGGTCCCTTTTCAAATGCGGCAATCACGTCCTTGAGAAGTATTGTCGATGACCCGGCGCCCGGCGAGGAAAAAACAAACCCCTGCAGCATGCCGTCATACGCGACCGTTAACCGGCCCTTTTCGATGACGGCGGGTTTCTGCGCATTGCGGGTCGGGACGCTCATTTTGACAAAATAATCAAAATCATTTTTGTCCACCGCGTACGTCGTGTCGTACAAAGAGTAGCCGAACCATTCCTTTTCATCATAATTCCATTGCCACCGTTCCTTGTATGAGATCCCCAATTGCAATGCGAATGCCTTTGGCGTCAGCGTGTCCTTGCTGTTGGAGAATCCCGAAAACACGCCGAGCCTGTCGTAATCGTACAAATATTTCGTGATGGAGCAAATGTCTGCTTTCACCTTTTTCGGCAGTTCATCGCGGGATTTCGCAAGCTTTCCGTTTTCGATCAGGGAGTATTTTCTCAAAATGGCATTAAGCCTTGCCTTTTGGTTCAGGAAAGACACATTGTCCGCGCTCCATGGCCCGAAACTGGAGCAAAAGGCGAACGCGAAGAGCGAAAGCGGCACCATGATCAGGTTTTTGTTTTTCCGCACCGTCATGAAGACCGAGATGAACAGGAGCCACACCGCCAGCTCGACCACGTAATATCGCCGGAAGGTGACGCCGTATTCCGATGCCCTTGTGTAAATCGCAACCGCCAGCAGCACCAGCAGCGGGAACTGGAGATAGTAAAAGGGCCGGCCGAACCACGCGCTCCATTTTGAATTCTCGTCCTTCTGGAACGGAAAAACGATCATCAACGACGCGATGCCGAAAGCGGCAAACGAAAGCACGAGGTACGAAACCATGCCGTCCGGCAGTTTCCACTGTGCAATGATTTTTCCCGTGTACGCGTAGAGAATGCCCAGGTACACCGTCGTGAGCGGCAGCAGCACGAACAGGGCGATGTTTTTGATCCACCCGGGTTTGTAGGCGGTGATTTCCTCGGTATTTCTCAACTCGGGCACGCCGGCCAGAAAGAACAGCGGCGTGAAAATCCACAGTGTCACTATCACTATCCTGATCTCCTGGTGTTCTAGGAGCTTGGTCTTGAACAACGCGTCGATCGCCGCGAGCGCCGTACTTGTCCCGCCGAGGATGACCACGGTGTAAAGCGCGGTGATGAGGGACCGGGAAAACAGGTTCGCGTGAAGATGCCAGAACAGTGTGTCGCAACGCAGGCAGCTTTTCACGGAAATAAACGGCAGAAGGCAGGAAATCACGAGATAGAGCCAGAACATCGATTCATGGGAGGTCTTCAATGCCGCGTTGGGAAGGGAAAAGAAATACAGTGCCGTAAAAGCGACGGAGCACAATTCCAGAATTAGCGCAAGCTTTTTTTGTATCCATTCCGATTCGGCCGCCATCCGAATTGAATACAGCAAAGGAACCAGAACAAGAATGCTCATGAACAAATTGCGTGAAAAGTAATTCAAGGAATTTAGCTTGAAAATGTCCATGAAGAGATGGTTTGCGGCGCCGACGATAAGAAAAAGCGTCAAAAAGGGGAAGCGGCGCACTGTTTCTTGTGTGGCTGATGACAATTCGCGGAGGGAGAGGAGTTTGAATTTCATCGTAATTGTCGCCTTTCTGGAATTTTCATCCAATAAAATTAGGTTACATTATAAATCACTTCCCGCGCTCTCAAAAATCAAGTAAAGAATTCACCCGCCAAGCAGGTGGCCTTAGTTAAGCCTGTCTGGGCGTTCCGCGGCTTCGCCGCGGCGGCGTCCGGGCAGCACCGCGCTCCAGCGCGGCCCCCAGTCCGGCCTGACGCTTGGCATAAGTCAACTTCCATTCTTGTTTTTTGTGGCGCATCATTCTTGTTTTTCTTCCCCGCCATTAGCGCCGCCAGGTAAATGGCTGCGTCATCCGCCCATAGGACTGAATTTGTCTCTATAAAAATAAAAAGGCCCGTGCCATTTGACACGAGCCTTAATTACAATCGACAACCAACGAAAAACGAATTTACTTTATGTCAATAACCACCAGATCCACCCGCCTGTTCTTCGCCCTTCCCTCTTTCGTGCTGTTGGTCGCGATGGGCCGCTTGAACCCGTAGCCCACGTACGAGAGCCTGCTTTCCGGGATGCTCTGCGAAACAAGGTAGTCGCGCACGTTCTTGGCACGGCGCGTGGACAGGTCCTTGTTGTAGGCCTCGGTGCCGATGTTGTCGGTATGGCCTTCCACGGCCACGCGGCACTTGGTATACACCATAAGAATGCCCGCGATCTTCGCGAGGCTGGTCTTGAGGTCGGGCGTCAGGTCGGCCTTGTCAAAGCCGAACAGCAGGTCTGACACGGAGATGATGGTGCCGCGCGCGTCCTTTCTCACCTTGATCAGCTCGCTCTGTAGCGACATGAACTTTTTCTCGGCATCCTCGCGTAGCTTGCGGTTCTTCTCGTTTTCCGCGTCGAGCTTCGACCTCAGTTCAGACGCCTTGTCCCGCTCGATGCCGGCGATCTTGTCGCCGATCTGGTTGATCTCGCTGTGGATGGAGTCCCGCTTGGCCGAGATGTTCGCGAGTTCGTTGTCGAGGTCGTTGCGCTGGAACTGGAGCATGGCGGCCTCTGCCGAAAGCGAGCACGCCTTGAACATTTCGAGCGCGCGCTTCTCCTTGACGCCCGACCCGAGCCAGTTGAGGATGCCTTTCTTCTGCTGGCCGCCGGGGAAATTCTCGAGCATGTACTGGTAGGTGACCTCGATGCGCGCCAATGCGTATGTGTAAAGATCGATGTCGGTGAGCTTGCCGCTCGCCCGCTGCTGGTAGGCGTCCTTGAGTTCGTTCTTGAGCTCGAGGACGGCGTTGGTCAGCGCCGCGGGTCCGTGCGTGGGGCTCGAGGTGTCGGGTGCGGCGGCGGGCGCGGCCGCTGGCGCGGGCGCCGGAGCAGGCTTCGAAGCCGAATCTGCCGCTGCCCACAAGGATATCGCCGCCGTCGCAAGGATGATGGGAAGAAGAATGCGTTTCATTACTTGCCTCCCTTCATCTCGTCGAGCACCTTCTTGTAGGTGTTCAACTGCTCATCATCGTCGCTGAGTTTCTGGCGCGCGCTCTCCACGACCTTTTCGGTTTTGGCCAGCTCGATTTTCGACAGGGCCAGGCGGTAATAAATGATGGCCAGGTCGAACGCGGCAAACGCGTCTTCCTTCTGGCCGGCCTGGTCCCTGATATTGGCCTGCGATACCAGCGAGTCGCCGCTGGTGATGTCGGGAGACTTCAGGTTGTTCTGGTCGCAGTAGTTCTTCAGCGTCGTCGCCTCGGTCTGGTCGGCACGCAAAAGCATGTTGTATCCCGTGTCGTCGCAACCGCCCATGCACAGGACAAACACCGCCGATGCGATGCCGGCAAGCAATTTCCTTATCATAAGAAACCTCGCCTGTTAATGGTGAAGTGCTGTGAAAAAAATATAATTGGGTTTTGGGGGTAATGCAAACCAATATTTGGCCGTTGTGGAGCCAAAATTAAAAAAATCTGGGCGTTACCCTGCTACGCAGGGCCGGTCTCCCTCCGGGCCACCTAACGCGCGGCGATAGGAAATTTGCCGCGTTTTGTATTCTTCCTATCGGTAAATTACACCGTTTCCCCTCTCCTTGTGGGAGAGGAGTCGGGGTGAGGTCTGGACAAAAGTAACCTTATGCCTCCGCATCGACCGCAACCGCATCGGCTGTTTTCTTCCGGCTATTCTTATTTGTCATCAACCTGCGCACCGGTTCCAGCCACAACCCAATCCTTCTTTGCACAAGCCATACAAGCCCCAGCCACAGCACCCACAAAAAATACAGGTTGTGCACTTTGCAAAACTTCACAGCCTGCCGCAGCCAGTACGACGGCCTGCGGTAAAATTTGAAAAAGCTTTTCCTGCCGAATTCCTCGATGAACTTGGTGGGATAGATGCTCGTGCCGCGTTCCTTGCCCGCGGGCGTGTTGAAGTCCTCGTCTGTGACCTTGCCCTGCTCGCGGGCCCTCTGCCATAGGATGGACCCGTAGGTGTAGTCGAGGATCCAGAAGCTCGTGACGTCGAGCGGCAGCGACGCAGCGAACTCGTAGGTGCGCCTGAAATGCTCCACGGTCTCCATGGGCGCGCCGAAAATGAACATTCCCGCGGTGTAAAGCCCCGCCCTGTCCGCGAGCCGCACCGCGTTGCCGATGGTCTCCACCGACGCGCCTTTGTTGTAAAAGTCAAGCACCTCCTGGTTGCCCGACTCGAGTCCGAAAGTGATGAGCACCACGCCCGCCTTTTTCATGAGGGAAAACAGCTCGGCGTCGGCCGCGTCGGCCCTTCCCTGCACCGCCATGGTGAGCCTGGCGCCAAGGCCGATGATACCGCTCAGGATCTTCTTGGCGCGCACTTTGTCGGCGGTGAAATTGTCGTCCACGATGCCGAGGATCCGGTAGCCCTGTTCTGCGATGAGCCGTATCTCCTCCACCACGTTTTCGGCGCTGCGCGACCGGTATTTCTGGTACGCGAGCGCGGCGTGCGCGCAGAACGTGCATTTTTTGGGGCAGCCCCGCGACGTGATGATCGTGGTGATGTCGCGGCTGCGCTTGCCGAGAATGGAATACCCCTTGTTGTCGCGCAGCAAATCGCGGCGCGGAAATTTTATCGTGTCAAGGTCGTCCACATAATAGTATGGCTTGCCGGTTTTCACCGCGCCGGAAGCGTCGGTGAAAATCACGCCGGGCAATTGCTCCGGACTTTTCCCGGCCAGCACCGCCTCCACGATCTCGACGATGACCTTTTCCGCCTCGCACGCCACGGTCAGCACCGTGCCCGGTATGGGCCGTGGGTGCAGGATGCAGTCGGGACCGCCCACGATCACGGCCAGGCCGGGGCGCATGGCGTTGATCTTCCGGATGATGCCGAACGCGTTTTTCCTGCTGAAGCTCAAGAGCGAGATGCCCACCAGGTCGGCATCAGCGATGAGCGCGGAAAGATGCTCATCGGTATATTTCTCGGCGTTGTAGTCGCAACAGTCAACAGCATAGCCCGCGTCAATCAATTCAGCGGCAAGGTAAAGTATGCCCAGCGGCGGGGAAATTGTTTTTTCCTGCTGGGTGAACTCCTCGTCGTTCCCGCCGAATATTTTCACGTCGCCCGCGGGATAAATAAAGACAATTTTTTTCTGAGGCATTTAGATTTTTCTCACTTATAAATAAAGAAAAATTTGGGCGCCCCGCCGCTTTGCGGCGATGGCCGGGCAGCATCGCGCTCTAGCGCGACCTCCAATCCTGCCTGGCGCTGGGCATAAGCCAGACGCCCTTCTGTGTTTTCTTCTTCGCCATCAGCGCCGGCCCCGAGGCAGGAGGAACAGCCGCTTGTGCTGTCCGAGCCTGCTAATCTTGCTTCTTGCCGGCCTGGCGAGTTCACAAGTGGCCCGACTGCCGAGGGGGATCCAGGCGGCGCTGCAGGCAAAAGCGTTCTTTGCCCACTTTCTTTCGCTGTAGAAAGTAGGTCGGGATCCAGGGGCTGAAGGCCCCGGCTCCTTGCCGCGATTCGTCGTGCTTAGGCACAACCCCACTATTTATAATGAAATACCAAATCTTTTTAACAGAAAATATGAATTTCGATCAATTATTTCTTTTTCAGCAATTCCTCAGCATGCTTCTTGGATATCTCGCTTTCACTCCCCAGCATGCGCGCAATTTCGGCGACCTTTTCCTTTTCGGAAAGTTTTTTCACCATGGTGACGGTGCGGCCGGCCTGCGCGTCCTTGTACACGTGGTAATGGTGGTCGGCAAGGCTGGCGATCTGGTGCAAATGCGAAATGCAGAGCAGCTGGTGCGTGGCGCTCAGCGCCGCGAGCGCCTTGGCCACCTCTTTCGCGAGCATGCCGCCGATGCCCGAGTCGATTTCGTCGAACACGAGGATCGGTATATTGTCGTGCGCGGCGAGCACGGCCTTGATGGCAAGCATGAGACGCGAGATCTCGCCGCCCGAGGCAATCTTTACAAGCGGGAGGACCGGTTCGCCCGGGTTGGTGCGCACCGCGAATTGCGCGTCCTCGAGGCCGAAGGCCTGCGGCGCCTCGAACCGAACGAACTCGGTGTGCCATTCCCCTCCGGTAAAGCCGAGCTTCACCATCTGGCCTGTGATGGCCTTGTCGAAAACCGCGGCGTGCTTCCTGCGCGCGGACGAGAGGCCGCGGCCCGTCTTGAGGCATTCGTCAAGCGCCGCCTTTTCCCTGCCGGCAAGAACGCCGCGGTCCGCATCGGTGTTGACCAGCGCATCGAGGTCGGCCTTGAGCGCCTGCTCCTTTGCCAGCAGGCCGTCAAAATCGCAGGCATATTTCTTTTTGAGCCGCTGGATCTTGGCGAGCCTCGCGTTTATCGCATCAAGCAGTTCGGGACTCACCGATGCTCCCGATTTCTCAAGGTACTCGCCGCAAAACGCCTCGAGCGCCGAAAAAACCGCCGAAGGCGCCTGCAAATCGTTGAGCCAGGCTTGCGCCGAAGCGTCGTACCGGCTCAGGAGCTCCAAGTTTTTCCTGATAATGCCGATCTGCCTGCTTATCGAGGTCTCGTCGCCGCCGAGGATGTCGTTGATTTGCGCCACGCATTCGATGCGCTGGGCCGACGTTGACGCAAGGGAAAGTTCTTGCTCGAGCTTCGCCTCCTCGCCCACGGCAAGGCCGAGCGTCTTCAACTCGTTGTACTGGAACTCGAGCACGTCGCGTTTTGCCGCAAGGTCCGCGCTGCGTTTGTCATGCTCGGCAAGCGCGCCGCGGGCCGCGACGTACGCCGCAAAGCGGACGGCGTATTCGGCGGCCGGTTTGTCGACCCCCGGCAGGCGATCGATGGTGCGCTGGCCGTTCTGCGGGTCGAGCAGCGACTGGTGCTCGTGCTGTCCATGGAAATCCACCAGGTTGTCGCCAACGGTTTTGAGCACGGAGAGCGGCACCGGCACCTGGTTGATGTACACGCGGTTCTTTCCGCTCCTTGAAATAACGCGGCGCACGATGCACGCGCCGCCCTCCACCCCGATGCTGTTTTGAACGAAAATATCGGCCAACGGCTTTCGCATGGCGGAAAGCTCGAACACGCCGCTCACTTCCGCTTCGTCAAAGCCGCTGCGCACCTGCTCGGCCGACGCGCGCTCGCCCAGCAAAAGGCCGATGGCGCCGACGAGGATCGACTTGCCCGCGCCGGTCTCCCCCGTGAACACCGAGAAGCCGGCGGAAAATTCCACCTGCACGTCCTCGATGAGGGCCAGGTTTTTTATGTGCAGTTCGCGGATCATGATTTTTCCAAATGCAAAGAAGAATTCGCGACAGAGACTCGCAGGACACGGAGATTATAAATAGTTTAAAGTTGAATGCGTCTTCCATTGTCACTTCCAACTTTCAACATTCAACGTTCAACTTCATTTCATTTATCTCAATGCTCTCTGTGTCTCCGTGGTGATTTTTTTATTCTTCCGGCCTTTCCCCCGCCTTGAGGTCCTTGCCCCAGCCGAGCTTGGTGCGCAGCAAGTCGAAATGCGAGCGCTCCGAAAGCTGCAGCAAATTGGTCTGGTCGCCGCAGTAGCTCACCACGACCTCGTCGCCCATGGTCAGGCGCATGTTGTCAATGCCGTCGGCGCTGATCATCACGCTGGCGTTTCTGCCGCCCGCCACGAGGCGCACCTGCTTGTCGCACGGCAGAATGAGCGGACGCTCGGTGAGCGAGTGCGGGCATATCGGCGTGAGCAAAAACGCCTTCACCGTTGGGTCGACGATGGGCCCGCCCGCGGAAAGCGAATAGGCAGTGGAGCCTGCCGGCGACGCGATGATGAGGCCGTCGGAAACGAACTCGGTGATGAACTCGCCGCCGCACCACGCCTTTATCGACACGAGCTTGGGCTGGTCGAACCGGTTGATGAAAATGTCGTTGAGCGCGCGCATGGCCTTTACTTCTTTACCTTCGCGCATGATGCGCGCCTCGAGCAGCATGCGCATGGTGGTACGGTAGTCGCCCTTGCTCATTTTGTCAAGGTCGGCCTCGAGGCTCTCGGGCCCGATGTCGGTGAGGAACCCGATGCCGCCCATATTGACACCGATCACCGCCTTTCCCGAGAAATGCGACAGGTGAACCGCGGAAAGGAACGTGCCGTCGCCGCCCACGGATATCAGCGCTTCGCTTTTGGCAAGCAATTCTTCCTCACTCGCGCACACGCCCGCGGGCCGTGAAACGTGCGACGTGAGCGCCGGGTGGAAAAATACCGGAACCTTGGAGGCGTTTGACCATTTGACAATCCGGTCAAGGACCGAAAGGATTTTCTGATTTTTTTTGAAGGCAATAATGCCGTACGAGGTAATTGGCTTCATGTTCATAATAATAATCCCTGATTTATAAGGAAGCAACCAGATTTCAGCGGTCAGCAGTCAGAAATCATCTTTTTTCTTATCACTCTTCAATATTTATTCTCTGAGGTCTCTGCGGTGAATTTTTCTTTGCGTTCTTTGCAAGAAATCATTCTCTAAATTCACAGACTGATTTAAGAATTTCCTCAAACCTGGGCCACCGTCTTAAAATCGCCCCGTCATTCACCGTCGTCTTGCCCATGCAACGCAAACCCGCCACGGCAAACGCCGCGGCCACGGGCGCCGGCATCTCCCCTGAAATATCGAAACCGTCGAACTGGCGGTCGCCGTCGATCACGAGGCCGTCGGGCATTTCGCCCACGCGGGCGCCGAGCTGATTGACGCATGAGACAAGCTGCGCGATGGCGTCGGGCTCGTCGTTGCGCAAATCGGCAAGGCCGCGGAACACCGACTGGCCCTCGGCGAACGCGGCGAGCACCACCATGGCGGGCAGCTGCGCCGCATACTGGAACAGCGGCGCGCACTCCACCTTCCTGCCGCTGTGGCCGAACTTCTCGAGGGCCACGGTCCCGCACGAGCCGAACGACGTTTCGCCGGTCTCCTGCGTGGCCACGATGCCTCCCATTTTCTTGAACAGCGCGAGGGTCGCCGTTTCCCACGACTCCAGCCCCGCGTTTTCGATGATGAGGCTTCCCTTGGGCACAATGCATTTCGCCACGGCGAAAATCGCGGCGAGCACGTCGTCGCCCGGCACGCGCACCTCGACCTGTTTCTCCTCGCGTTTCGAAAAATCGGCCGCGACCGTGAACATGACCGGGCCCTCGGACTTTTTCCCCAGCTGCATGAAGCGCATGCGCCGCACGAGCGGGTCTTCGGCGTTATCGCGCAGGCTGCTCGTGACGCTCAGCGTGTAGCCGAACGCCGGAAGAATGTGGCGCAGCGGGCTCGCCAGCACCGTGTCGGTGACCAGCGATACCTGCTTTTTTAGTCCCAGCGCAAGTCCCAGGATCGGGTGCACCTCGTCGGTCCGCTTGACCGTGTCGCGCACCCTGAAATTGTCTCCTCCGTCAAGCGACAGCGCGGTTTTGCCGTTGACGCCGCTTGCCTGCAGCCCGCACCCCATTTCTGCGGCAAGCTTTGTCCATTCGTCAAGCCTGGCCTTCGGCAGCGGGTCGATCACGAGCGTTTTCTTTAGTCCCAAAAGCAGAAAAACGGTAAAATCGCGGTAAGGGATTTCGTCGTACGACAGCGTGATCGGCGGCGGAGCATCCCCGTTCACCGGCTGCACCGTGCAGCTATCGCCGTCGCAGGTAAACGCGGCATGGCCCGCGAGCATCTTTTCCCACCACGGCACGAGCGGGATGTCGCGCAGAGGCGATATCCGTGCCGGGGCGCCGGCGGCGAGCCCCATGATAACGGCCGTGAAAAAACAGTCGCTTGACGGCGGCAGCACCACCGTCCCCTTCATTTCCCGTGCAGCACGAACCTCAAGCACGCCGTTCACTCCCTTTCCCATGCTGTCAAACCGAGCCCGTGAAAGAGACCGACGGCGGCAGCCGCAATATCCTTGGTTTCAAACGCGAGCCGTATGGTGCCGGCATCGTTTTCGCGCACCTTGATCACCTCGATGTCCTTGATGTTGATGTTCTCCTTTGCGCACGCGTTGGCCATCAGCGCGATCATGCCGGGCTGGTCCTTGACCACGACGTACACGTCGCACGGCGCCTGGATGAACCCCTTGCTCGACCCCGGAATTTTTGCCCGGGTGGCCGCGGCCGAATCGAACGATTCCTTGAGCGCATCGGCCAGCAACCCCTGTTTCATGCCGGACAGCACGGCGATCACCTCGTCGATGACCGGCGCGATGCGCGATTTGTTGGTCAAAAGGATATCGTGCCACAGGGCGTAGGGCGACGACGCGATGCGCGTCATGTCGCGGAACCCGCCCGCGGCGAGCGACAGCGTGCCAGGGACCCGCCTGTCCATGGCGGCGGCCACGTTGACAAGCGCAACGGCCAGCAAGTGCGGTGTGTGGCTCACGGCGGCGGCGATCGTGTCGTGCGTTCCCGGGTCGAGCACCGCGTGCCGGCAGCCGAGTTTCGCCTCGAGAAAGGCGGCGAAACCCTTGACCACCTCTCCGGGCGTGTTTTCCCGCGGCGTCAAGACATAGAGGGCGTTTTGGAACAGGTACGGGTCGGCCAACGACGGACCGCGCTTTTCCGATCCGGCCATGGGATGCCCGCCGATGAAATACGCATGTCTTGGCAGGCAACGCTGCGCCGCGGCGACGATTTCGCTCTTGGTGCTGCCCACGTCGGTGATGACGCACCCTGCGGGAAGGTCGAGCGCGCCGAGACGCTCGATCGCCGAAATGATCGCGTGGATGGGAGAGCATAAAAACAGGCAACCGGTGTTTTTTATCACGGTGTCGAGCGCGGCATAGGGATGGCCCTCGTCGATGCAGCCCAGCGACAACGCGGCAGTGATGCTCTCCTGCGACGACATGCCGATGATGCGGCCCGTGTAGCCCGACGCCTTGAGCGCAAGCCCGATGGAGCCGCCGAGCAGCCCCACGCTGTAGATGGCCACATTTTTTGGAGCAAATGCAGGGAGAGGGCTCATTCCGGCTTGTCCAGTGTGCGGTTGAAAAGGTACAGCATCTCGCCTTCTTTGGTGAGCGGTATGATGCAGTCGCGGTAAAACCCGAGCATTTCCCTTACGTCAATAACATGCCTGACGCCCCGGTCGGCCTTTGCCTGGGCCGCGGCCACTTTCACGCGTATCCGTCCTATGATCTTATCCTCAACCTCTTTTCTGGTAAGCAGCGCGAGCATGCCGCGGCGGTCCTTGGAACGTATCAACGCGGTATACCGCGCAGGGTCGCGGCGGAATTTGCACTCTCCCACATAAAGTGCGCCGTAATGGATGCGCCGGGCAATGGCCTGCAGCGCATAGACGTCGTGCTCGACGCTCGAGCCGAAATGCCCGTCTTTTCCCGGCCGGCAGATGCGCGGCACCAGCTTGAGATATGCCGCCATGATTTTAACGGTCAGGTTGATCGCGTCCATGTTTTTGATGTGCAGTCCCGTGGGAGGCAGCGACACCGTGCGCCGTGTTTTTGGCAGCCCCTTGCAGAACGGTCGCTCCTCGGGAACGCAGAACCTTCCGAACAGTGCGTCCATTTTCTCCTGGTGCCAAAGCCGAAGCGAAAAAAGGCTCTGCCGCGCTGCACCCGCAAACCTGCTCTTTCCGGGCTTATACACCGACGGATTGAACCTGAATTGCGCACGGTCGATGAGCTTGAAGATGATTGTCTCCTCAAGCCCCTCGAGCAGCGCGGAGATGTTTGCAAGGTTGAAAGTGTCCGGCATCCTCGGTCCGAATTTTGATTTATGATTAAGGACAGGCCTTAAATATAAATAATGATAGGTTTTTGAGGGGAGGAAGACTGGAGGGAAGGGGTATCAATTTATTATTGCTGATTTAGATAATAAGCATGGCGCCCCGCCGAATACGGCGGCGACCGTCCTTCCGGTCTCGCCTTCGGCTCGGGCTGCCCGGCGCTAAGCCGCTTCGCGGGCGTCAGGGCAGCACCCGCTCCGGCGACGGCCTCCGGTCGCCCCCGGCGCGGAACATCATCCTCTCCTTTGCGAACTCATCAAGCGACCTTCGGTACAGGTCCCGCCTACCCTAGCGTTGAATAATTTTTGACAAAGGATAATCCCCTTTGGATTTATTTTTCAATCTTATTGATTGAATGTGTCATTGCGATGAGCTGTTTGCGACGAAGCAATCTCCCATTAAAAAAATAAAACAATATTCACCACCCCCTGGTCGGGTTCGGGGCTGAAAGCCCCAAGAATCACAAACCAAATGGCAATGGTTGATTTCCGATCGAGCCTGGGAAGATTTTACCTTTTGTAAAGCCCGTGCTTTTTAATATACCGCTCCACTCCCACGGGTAGCAGATGCTCGCACGAATATCCTTTTAACAGATATTCGCGTATCATGGTGGAGCTTATCGCCCATTCGGGCGAGGGGAACTCGCGGATGTCTGCGCCGGCAAGTTCAGGCGGCGCGGCGAGCGTGTGGCCGGGACGGTGCGCGACGCACAGGGTCACGGACGCGAGGATGTCCTTGTAACAGTGCCAGGTGGAGATTTCCGGCAGGTTATCAGACCCTATGATAAAAAACAGCCGCCACGACTGGTGCCGCGCCGAAATGGCTCTAATGGTGTCGATGGAATACGACACGCCGCCGCGCCTGATCTCTCCGTCCCATACCGACAGGCCGGCCGACATTTTAACGGCAAGCTCGGTCATGGCGAGCCGGTCATCAGCGCTTGCTATGCCTTCGTTGTATTTGTGCGGAGGAATGCCCGACGGAACAAGATACACCTTTCGCAAACCGAAAAAATCGCGCGCAAGACACGCAGTGGCGCAATGGCCGTTGTGGATGGGATTGAAAATGCCGCCCAGGATCCCGACGGCAGGTTTCTTTTTTTGTAAAGTCTTTTTGCGGCTCGATGGTTTCATGAAGCCAGCGCCCTTGCCTGCAAACAGCGCATAACGACGCGCCGTTACCTGGGCAGTTTGGATTTGAGGGTCTGGGCCTTTTTGATGATCGCCTCGTCGCTGGTCTGGTGCAAAAGCCCTTCGATCACCGTCGAAGCCTCACCGGTCCTGTTGGTTTTGATGAGGTCTTCGGCGGTGCCGAGCAGTGCCAGCGGCACCAGCTTGCTCTGCGGGTATTCATCCTCCACCAGCCGGTAATACACGATGGCGGATTCAAACTCATCGATTTTTTCGTAAAACCGCGCGGTCTGGTATGCCTTTTCCGCGAATTTGTCATCAGCCTTGGCAACGTAGAATCGCGCGCTGTCGGCGAGCGGGCTTTTCGGGAACAGGTCAATGAAGTCCCGGAGGCGCGTCTGCGCCTCACGTGTGGTGGTCTGGTCAAGTTCGGGTGCGGCCGACAGCATGAACATGGTATAGCCGAGAAGAAAATACGATTCCTCGTAGAACGCGGAGCTGGGATAAGTCTGGACGATGCGGTCGAACCCGGACTTTGCCTCTTCGTATTTCTTGAGCGCAAGCTGTGACTTTGCCTGGTAATACAGCATCGAATCGTAGGCGTTGTGGCCCGGGCACTGGGCAAGCACGTCGGTAAGAATGTTTTCAACGTCCCAATATTTTTTTTTGTTGAACTTCTCGACGGCCTTTTTGAATTTGCCGTCGCAGTCGTAGAGATGTTTGGCCCTCGGCAGTTTAACGGTATCAGCCGCCAGCGCAAAAAAGGCAAAAACAAGCAGCAACGTGATGACGGAGGAGAGTGATTTTTCTTTCATTTCATTTCCTGTTTTTGCCGAGCCTCATGCCCGGCAATGCACCTCAAAATACTTTTTATTACGTGCAAGTGGTATAAAGTGATGGATGAGTTCGCGAACTTTTATTAAAAGAAAATTAGGCTGGGCGTTCCCCTCCCCTCACACAGTTCGGGTCGGGTCGGTCTCCCTACAGGCTCGGCTACTCGCCTCGTTGCCGGACCGCCCGCGTCTTGATATACCACTTCAACTAAAGAGTGGCTACTCGACGACCGG
This sequence comes from Chitinivibrionales bacterium, assembly GCA_035516255.1. Taxonomy (NCBI): domain Bacteria; kingdom Pseudomonadati; phylum Fibrobacterota; class Chitinivibrionia; order Chitinivibrionales; species Chitinivibrionales bacterium. Next base: position 23,933 of record DATJAL010000007.1, read on the forward strand.
GCCGTGTTAAAAGCCGGCATGAGGCAAACGACATAGTAAAATGCGCGAAGCGCAACTACCTTACATCAGGGAACAAAGTGACAATTCGCATTTGCTCAATTGATTTTGCTGCGCGTTAGGCCGGAACGGAGGTCGCTCTGGAGAGCGATGCTGCCCGGACGCCCCGCAAAGCGGCCTCGCGCCGGGCAGCCCGAGGCGTAGCCGAGACCGGAGCGAGGGCCGACCCGAGCCTAAGTCTTGACGAAGGCGAGGGGAACGCCCAGATCTTTTTTTATTAGCTACTTCATATCGCTTAAATACTTCTGCGCCCGGGGCACATACTCGCTTCCCGGATATTGCTCGATCAGCTTTTTCAATTCCGTCTTTGCAAGTTCGTTTTGTCCCATTTTCATATAGCACATGCCGAGCTTGAGCTGCGCGGCGTCGGCCTTGGCGCTGTTGGCGAAGGTGAGTACTTTCTGGAACTGTAAAACCGCCTTTGTCCAGTCGAGCAATGCGTAGCTGCATTCGCCGCTCCAGTACCAGCAGTTGGCGGTAAAGGCGCCGGCGGGATACTGCCTGATGATATCGGAAAACATTTTCTGCGCCTGCTCGTAATTTCGGCTGTTGAAGGCGCGCAGCGCGGCCTGGTAGGCATCGTTCTCGGATCCGGCCGCCGGAACGGCCGGCGCGGGCGACGGCACCGGGGCGACCGTCGCTGTTTTAGCGGGCAGCCTCGACGCGGATGCGTCCTGCAGCGCCGCAACTTTTGCCTGCAGGTCCTTCACGGCCTCTGCGAGAAACGCAAGCCTGGTTTCCAGCTCCTCGATTTTCGCAGAGGAATTGTTTGCCCCGTCCGCCGAAACAACGGCCGGTCTCTTGTCAATCTCGGCGAGCCTGGCGTCGACGGCGTCAATTGCGGCCCGGGCCTCGCGCGCGGCCTTGAGCGCCTCCTCGGAATTTTCCTTCACTTGCACAATGTCAATCTCCGGAAGCACTGAACCGTCCTGCGTTCCGGGCGCCGTGCCGGCGCAGCCGGAGAACAGCGCAAAGGCCGCGCCGTAGGCAATCAAAGCACCTGATGAATGTTTCATGGTTCCTTTTCCCCAATAAAAAGTAGCCTATTAAAGTATATATTCATCCGGAGGCCGGTCAAATCAATGTTTCCTTGAAGGCCGCTCAACAACGAGGTATTTTAAAAAAAATGATTCTCTACCGTTACATCATCCGGGAGCACATTCTTCCGTTTTTGTATTCCCTCGGGATCATCATTTTCATATTGTCCATGCAGTTCCTGGTGCAACTGCTGCCGAACATCATCGCAAAGGGGCTGAGCCCCGGTGTCGTGCTAGAACTCTATCTTATCAACATCGCGTGGGTGATGGCGCTCGCCATACCCATGGCGATCCTCGTCTCGACGCTCATGGCGTTCGGCCAGATGTCGGGCAACAACGAGATCATGGCGATCAAGGCGTCGGGCCACAACGTCACCTTCCTCCTGGCGCCGGTGTTCGCCGCGGCCTGCGTGCTCACGGTGCTCACCAATTACTTTAGCAACGACATCCTGCCCGACGCCAACCACCATGCCACGAACCTGCTCACCGACATCTCGCGCAAGAAGCCGGCCGCGCTCCTGGAGCCGGGCGTGCTCATCACCTCGTTCGAGAATTACGCCCTCTACGCGAAAAAGGTGAACGCGAACACCGGCGCGCTCAGGGACGTCAAGATCTTCTCCCAGGTGCCGGGCGAGGACCCGTCCACCACCGTGGCGGACCACGGCGAGGTCACCTTGACAAAGGATGAAAAGCTCCTCAGGCTCACGCTGTACAACGGCGAAACCCACCGGCAGAGCGTCAAAAACAAGAATGAATATTTCGTGGGCCGCTTCAAGCGGCAGGTCATTTTCATCAAAAACGTCGACACCGAGCTCAAGCGCACCAACTCGAGCAACCGGAGCGACCGCGAGATGAGCTCGGAAATGATGCTCGACGAGATCGCGCAGTACAAAAGAACGAGGGCGTCGTATTTCAAAAGTTTTGCGGGCGTCATCGACTCGTCGCTGTCGCGGATCGACGCGCTTGAGCGTATGGCCCGGGACACCGGCGCCGCGGCACCGCGCGATTCGGCCGCCGATTCGGCGAAAACGTTCGCCGCGTGGCTCTCGATGTTCAACACGCCGGCGGCGAAAGAAATAGGCGCCACCGACGCCCGGAGCGCGCAGAGCCTCTCGGGCCGCCTCGCATCCCAGGCGCGATACGAAACCCAAAAGATTGCCCAACTCATGGTGGAGGTGCATAAAAAATTTTCCATCCCGGTTGCGTGCATCGTTTTCGTGCTCATCGGCGCGCCGCTGGGGATCATGGCAAGGCGCGGCGGCATCGCGGTGGGCGCCGCCTACAGCCTGTTCTTCTTCATTGTCTACTGGGCGTTTCTCATCGCCGGCGAAAGCATGGCCGATAACTTGGTCATATCGCCGTTTGCGGCGATGTGGACCGCCAACATCGTGATCGGCGCCTGCGGCATCTTCCTGCTCCTGCTCATGATAAAAGAGACGAAATTCATCTCCTTCGGGTTTTTCTGGAAGCTGTACCACGCCGTGTTCGGAAAGCCCGCTGAGGGAGCGGGGGCCGGGCGCGGCATCGGAAGCACCCTGCGCCTTTACTGGAAGGAATCCGTGGAGGTCCCTTACCGGCTGCTTTCGCGAGTCATCGGCATACTGCCCGCCTATCTCATCAGGAAATTCTTGGGATACCTGGGCGGGCTGTTCATCGTCATCGTCATAACGGTGATCGTGGTCGACTACGTCTCGAACCTCAGGCGTTTCGAGGATGCGTCGTTTTTCACGGTCGCGCTGTACTACTGGTACTACCTTCCCTGGCTCTTCGGGTTCGTGTTCCCCATCGTGATTCTTCTTTCGTCAATGGCCTCCATCGGCTCCATGGCGCGCCAGAACGAGCTCACCGCCATCAAGGCCGCGGGCGTCAACATCCGCCAGCTCACCCTTGCGCTGCTCGTGCTCGGCATGCTGTGCGCCGGATTCGGGTTCTACATCAGCGAAGGCGTTCTGCCGCAGGCCAACACGGCGCGGCGGCAACTCGACGACCAGATGCAGGAGCACCGGTCGGTGGCGCGCGGGGCTCCGGCGCCGCCGCGCGGCAAGCCGCCGGCCACGCATCAGGAATACCGCCGCAATTTCTATTATTTCGGCGACAGCCGGAACATCTATTTCTTCAGCGACTTCCGCACCGAACCCCTGTACGCGCGCTGCGTGCGGCGCGAAACGTTCGACGGCCACGTCATCAGCAGAAGGATAGCCGCCGACGCCGCCGATTACAAAAACGGCAAGTGGAAATTCGTCAAGGGCACCGTGACCACTTTTGTCAGGGACTCGGCGTCGGTGCGGCCCTTCGACACGCTCGCCGACACCATTTTGTCGGTGAAGCCGGAGGACATGGTGGCGCAGATCAGAAGTCCCGAGGAAATGGGCTACTGGGAGCTGGCAAGTTACATCAATAAATCGCGGCGCCGGGGCGAGGACGTGTCGAAATGGCGCGCGCAGCTCGATTTCAAGATCGCGCTGCCTTTCATGAATTTCATCGTGATCCTACTCGGCCTTTCCATTTCGGCGCGCGCGGGCAGGAAAGGCGGCGCCGTGCTGTTCGGGATCGGGCTCATGCTCTGTTTTTCGTTCTGGATCATATCACAGTTCGCCATTTCGTTCGCGCAGAACGGCCAAATCCCCGCGCTCGTGGGCGCGTGGTTCGGCAACATCCTGTTCCTGGCGGTCGCGTTGCCGCTGTACCAGAGGGCGTCCCGATGACCGTGCCGGCGAAGCCCAAGGTGCTCCTCGTGGACGACAGCCACGACATCCTCGACCTTCTCGAGGTGTTCCTGTTTGGAAAGTATGACTGCGTTACGGCCCTCAACGGTTTTGAGGGGCTCAAGACCGCGCGTGAGCTTTCGCCCGATCTGATCATCACCGACATCATGATGCCGGTGATGGACGGCATCAAGTTTTTCAACAGCCTGCGGCAGGACCCGAAAATGGCCGCCATTCCCGTCATCGCGATTACCTCGTTTGTAAAGAAAACAAACGTCAAAAGTCTTGTGTCCATGGGGTTCAGCGCGGTGCTGACGAAGCCCTTCAAAAGGGACGTCATCATCGGCGCCGTGGAAAAGACGCTTAAAAGACAATGACTGGGTTCAGATGAAACACGGCAAACGGAACATAGCACTGGCGATCGGCCTGCTCGCCGCAGGAACGGTGCTCCATTTTATCGGAGGCGCCGCCGCGCGGTTCGGCGAACCGGTGGCGCTGGCGGCGGCGCTGGCGGCGCTCTTGTTCCCGGGACCGCGCCGGCGCCCCAGGCCGTCGGCCATTGACATAGAGGAATCAGGCGGGTCTGCGATGGCCCGCGAGATCGAGCACGAAGTGACGAGGGAGACCACCCGCGTCAACGTGCGCGTTCTCGGCGCGCAATACCGCAAGGAGCAATGGGCCGCCATCGAAAAGGTGGTCGACTCCATGCTCGACACCTTTCTTCATCTCATGCGCCGCAGGCTCGACGCCCATACCATCGCGGTATTATTCCCTACCAACGACGGGGGATACAAGATCCGCAAATACGATTCACAAAGCGACTGCATCAACGCGGAAGCCGTGATCTATCCCGGCAAGGGCGTACTGGGCAGTTTTCTCAAGGACGGCCTCAAACAGCTCAACCTGCACGACATCGTGAGCGACAGCGTGACGCTCCACTATTATACCCGCGACGCTGGGATCCGCTCGCTCATGGCGAGCCCCATCGCGGCCGACGACGGCGTGGAGCGCGGCACCGTGATCGTCGACAGCACCAAGCAGAAACACTTCTCCGATGAAGACCATGCCTACCTGAGCACCGTGGCGCGCCTCATCGGCATGGCGGTGTATTACGCGTACGTCTTCACCGACCACAGACTCGAGCATCAGCGAATCGCCGCGATGAGCACCATCGAAAACGACTTTTTCCAGTACAAAAGCATCGACGCCATCCTCGACAAAATCATCGAGATCATTCCGTTCGCCATCACCTGCGACCGCATCACCCTGAGCCTGCTCAACCACGACAGGGAGACGGCCACGGTGTACCGTGCCTGGGGCGCGGGAGCAGAGGAGTTCAAGGGAATCACGTTTTCGCTGTCGGATAAATCGCTGGCCGGCCTCCAGTATGCCAAGAACATGGCCTTTGCGCGCAATTTCGCAGATGACCGCGTGGAAATCCGATACGCCGAGGGCGAGCCACAGTCCGGCGATTTGCAGTCGTTCCTGGCGTACCCCATCGGGGTGGGCGAATGTATGGGCGGCGTTTTGCTCGAGTCGGCGAAAAAAGACGCCTTCACCGAGGCCAACCGCGACCTGCTCGGCCGCATCGCAACATCGGCGGGGCTCGCCATTGTCAAGCTGCGGCTGTACGAGCAGGCGCAGAACCTCGCCACGCACGACGGACTCACCGGGCTCATCAACCATCGCGAGTTCCAGTCGGCGCTCAAGGCCGAGATCACGCGCGCCATTAGGTATAACGATCCGCTGTCGCTTGTTTTATGCGACATAGACTTTTTCAAGAAGATCAACGACACGCACGGCCACCCCTTCGGCGACCTCGTTCTCAAGGAGATCGCCAGCAAGCTGCAGTCGAACATCCGGGACGGCGTCGACGTCGCTGCGCGGTACGGGGGCGAAGAATTCGCGCTGGTGCTGGTGAAGACCGACGGCAAGGCCGCCAAGGAGACCGCCGAGCGCATCCGCCAGAACATCGCCGACGCGCCGTTCAAGGGCACGCATGGCGAAAAACTGCGGGTTACCATGAGCTTCGGCATCGCGGAGTACCGCGAGCACGCCAAGCAGCTCGACCAGCTCATTACAAAGGCGGACAAGGCGCTGTACCGTGCCAAGGAAAACGGCAGAAACCGGGTGGAGATATTTTAATTTTTCCTTGAAAAATCTTCTCCGATACGCTAAAATATCCTGGGTCATATTTTTACACACCCCGGCACAAAAATGTTGTATTTTGGAGTGCACCCAATTTATTTACATTGGTTTTTCGCTGCGCCCGTAACCGTACCATGCAAGGCCGTAACCGGTAGGAGCCTTCGTTTTTTTTCCAAAAGCATCCTGTGAAGGCATAGTCTGTCCCTATGGAAAAAAACCAATTTCTCACTGAAGAAAACTCGCTGGCCCTTTACCTCAAAGAAATCGGCAAAAACAAGACCCTTCCGGTTGAAGAAGAGGCGCAGACCGCGGTACGCATCCGCAAGGGCGACCGCAAGGCGCTCGAAAAGCTCGTGAAGGCCAACCTCCGCTTCGTAGTGTCGGTCGCGCGCAACTACCAGAACCAGGGGCTCCCCCTTTCCGACCTCATCAACGAGGGCAACCTGGGCCTCATCCGCGCCGCCAAACGCTTCGACGAAAAAAAGAATTTCAAATTCATCTCCTACGCCGTATGGTGGATACGCCAGGCCATTTTGCAGGCGCTCGCAGAACAGTCACGCATCATCAAGCTGCCGCTCAACCGCGTGGGCACCATCCATAAGATCGGCAAGGCGCAGAGCAGGCTCGAGCAGAAATACCGGCGCATCCCCAACGTGGAGGAGATCGCCCGCGAGCTCAAGCTTGACGAAGAAGAAGTTCAGGAGACCATCAAGATCGGCAACTCGCACATGTCGCTCGACGCGCCGCTCCAGCAAGGCGAAGACAGCAAGCTTTTGGACCTTCTCCAGGACGAAGACCAGGAGCTGCCCGACGACGGCGTCATGGAAATATCGCTCCAGGAGGAGATCAACCAGACCCTCGACACCCTCACCTGCCGTGAAAAAGAGGTGATCAAACTCTACTTCGGCATCGGCGAGGAGACCGCCCACACGCTCGAGGAGATCGGCCAGCGCTTCAACCTCACCCGCGAGCGCGCCCGGCAGATCAAGGAAAAGGCGCTGCGCAGGCTCAAGCATTCGTCAAGGAGCCAGCGGCTGAAGGTGTACCGAGCTTAACAATTTCCTTTTAGAAATCTGGCGTTACCCCGTTTGCAGGGGCGAATAATATTTCGCCCCTGCAAACGGGGTCTGTTCTCCTTCCGGTCACCCCTTCGGGTGCTTCTCCCTCGTCAGGGATTTCCAAGGGTCACAAGGGTCGTCGGGCTTCGCCTCGGGCTGCCACGGCCCCTATATGCCTTCGGCGAGGGCCGGGCAACACCACCGCGCTCCAGCGCGGCCTCCAGTCGCCCCTAACGCTCGATTATCGGTATATATCCGTATTTGTCAATGTCGTTTTCGGATTTCATCGCAGTCCTTTTTCTGTTGCAATCAGCATGTATTGATTTTTTGGTTGAAAAATTTTGGCATTATCGTCACGATGTTTATATATTACAATTATCTTACCTTTAACGTTACAGGAACGGGCATGAACCGCCGTCGTTCCTTGCCAGCCTGTCATAAAAAAAAATCAGATTGGATAAGGCTTTTCTGACAGTGCCATGAAAACCATTTCGGTTTTGAATTACAAGGGCGGCGTGGGCAAGACCACCCTTACCGCATGCGCCGGACAGGCCCTCGCGCTTACGGGCTTCCGCGTCCTTGTTATCGACAATGACCCGCAGCACAACCTGTCGTTTCTGCTGGGTGCGGACGGAAAGCGGCCCACCATCCGGGACGTTTACCATGGTTCGATAGGAATCGCCGCGCAGCAACTCCTGAAATCAATTATAAAAACCTCTCTTACAAATCTCAGCGTCGTGCCGTCGTGCAGCGAATTGTGCGCCAGTGATATCAAGGATCCTTTCCTGCTTAAGAAATGTTTTGTCTATTCCGCCCTCGATCATTTGTTCGACTTTATCCTGATTGACAATAGTCCCGGCATGGACCTGCTTCAGGAATCGTCGATTCATGCATCCAACGAAATATTCGTGCCCACCGAACTTTCACCGTTCGCGATCAACGGGATTTGCGAAATGAGAGACATGCTGACCCGAAGGTTCCCGGACGGGTGCTCGATTTCAAAGATCATACCGAATTTTTACCGGAACACCAAGTCGCATGATGCGGCTATTTTTGATCTTGAGGAATATTTCCCGGGAAAAATAACCCAAACCGCCATTCCCTTCGACAGCGTGTTCGACGCTCTTGTAAAGGAGCGGAAAATCCTTTATCTGCACCGCCTCAGCTCAAAGGCGGCCGCCTATTGCATAAAGCTCATTCACGAACTTTTTAATCTCGAAGAGGAAGCAACCTGGCAGATGGTCATGGAAAAAAGAAAAGAGAACATAAGCGCGGAAGCACGAACCCGTTTTCTTGCGCATCCGTTAACCAAAAAAAAGTCATCGCCGCAAATTGCACCGAAAGAACCTGCAGCTCCCCCGCCGTTACTTTCCGGCCCAATCGATGGTCAGCCCCTTTGACCATCCCAGCACCGGGTGATCGGCGAACGCGGCGTTCACCGCCGTGCCGCGCCAAGCAACCGTGACCCCGAAGCTGATCATCACCGGATTCGTGGTAAACGCCGCGGCGAGCGCCGCCCTGTTGAACACCCAGTACTCTTCGGCCAGCGACAGACGGAACCGCCACTGGCCGTCGTCCTCCGCCTCGCAGAGAATACCCTGGCTGCCCAACGCGTTGGCCGTCGTGTGCACGCCTGCGCGGACGGTAAAAGGCGCGGTGTATCCTTCAGTGGCCGCGTTTTTTAGGGGAATGTGGAGACACGACAGGGAGATCGCGGCGATCCTGAACGGAATTAATGCCGAGGCTCCCGCGTCGAGGCGCGTCTGGGCAGGTTCATCGCCGGTGTAGAGGCCGGCCCGGTATCCCGAAATCTCTACTGAAGGATTGACAAAAGGTATTTTGGTTGTTCCAAGCGACAGCGTGCCCTGCTGTTCAAAATAGATGCGCAGCGCATCGAAATGGGCGAACGAAAGTTTGGCGGTAAATCCCTTTACCGAGCAGAACCCGCCCAGCCCCACCTGGACCATGTGGGACGACTCCAGGTTGTCCATTGGGTCAAAGTAATCAATGCCGGCGACCGTGACGCCGTAACGAAAGGTGTCCGCGTAAAAACATGCGGGAGTAAACGGCTCGCGGCCCGAAATCCCCTTTTGTTGGATAATGGCGCCGAAGGTGGCCATGGAATACCCGAGGGGGACTGGCTCCCTGCTGGCAGGAAAAACAAACCCGGCAATCAAGAGAATTAAAATGGCGATGCCTTGTGGCCGGCGCGGGGTCATCTCCAGAGGATTCCCTTCTTCCGAATCATGTGTTTGTTCCCATTTTCGGATATTTCCGCCACCACGAAAAACGGGCCTGCAGGAGCGGGCCTGCCGCCGGCCGCAATGCCGTTCCAGAGAAACTGCCGCGAAGGAGGCGTGGGCAGATCCAGATATTTTCTTCCGTCAAATCCGTAAATTGAAACAACGGCCGTTGCCGCGGCCGGCAGGCTGAGCTGAATTGACAGAAAATCATCTTTGCCGTCGTTGTTGGGGGTGAACGGAATGGGCCCGATATCGAGCTGGGCTCCGCTTGCACGCCACATTGCGTCACTGTTCGGCTGGCCCGGTGATGCCTTTGACGCAACGACCCATGCCTCAGGCAGCAGCCCGCTCACGGTGAGCGACACGCGCGCCAGCGACTGGTCGGTCCATGAATCAAACCAGTGCGAGTCCCACCCCGCGCTTTCGCAAAGCACGCCTGAACTGTCCCATACATACAGCGTATCATGATAATTGTCAAGCGCGCGCCACCGAACCGGCTGGATGACAGAAACGGTCGCCGGATATTTTGCCGAAAACAGCGTCATGTCCTTGGTAAGTACCACAAACCCGTTGGCGGGCACGAAAAAATCCGTTGCCGTGATGAGGCAGGAGTCATCCAAATGACCGTATTTCCAGTTTTTAATGTTGATTGACACACCGGAAGTGTTGGCAAGCTCAAGCCATTCGGGGCAATCCGTCTGCGCCCTGGGGAATATTTCATTTATTTTGATTGCCGTCCCGGGTGATTGCGGCCACGCCGCACAAATATACCACCACGCCACTGCGGCAACAGCAAACGCCAATTTTTGTTTCGGAACCCGTGCGCGATACATAATTTATGAAAATAGATAATAGAACAAAGGAGAACTAAAATGAATCTCACCGACGTCATCAAGACCGCGATGGACCAGATTCAGTATATTGCCAAAACGGAAACCGTGATCGGCGAGCCGATTCAATCGGGGAACGTCACCCTGATACCGGTGTCAAAAATTTCAGTGGGATTCGCCGCGGGCGGCGCGGGAAATGAGAGCAAGGCCGGCTCAGGCGCAGGCACCGGCGGCGGCATCAACATCACGCCGGTCGCGTTCATCACCATTGTGGATGACAAGGTGCAGGTACACCCGGTTTCAAAATCCGACCCGGGATTGGGGAAAATTCTCGCTTTAGCGCCCGACCTCATTAAAAAAGTGGCTGCGTTCATGAACATGAATAAGAATGAGGCAAAGGATAAGAAAGAGGATAAAAAGCATTAAAAATCATTTTGACTGCTGATTGTAGCTTTTCATTTTCCCAATTCTTTCCATATCCTTTGTATCCATCCCGCGCCTCCCTTTATACTGTTTTCATGTATTTTTCATCCCTATGAATACAGGTACATATCCAAAAGACGACCCAAAATACCTCTGGGTCATTCCTTCGGACGAAAACGACGGCCAAGGAACCTTTGACCGGCCTTTCGGCAGGATCGCGGCAGCGTTAGCCAAGGTAAAGCCGGGCCAAGTGATCGTGCTCAAGGCCGGAACCTACCCCGGCGATGTGACGGTTGAAAGGTCCGGGATTTTCGACAAACCCATTTACCTTGTTGCAGACAAAAGCGCAGCGGTCGTTGTTGCGGCGGCATGCTGGTATTTCTACGACGCTTGCGATTTCATCGTGTCCGGCATCACCTTTAAAGATTCTCCCCTGGGAAGTTTAGCGCTTACCGGAGCCTGCGAGCGCAACCGGTTTGAACACTTGTCGTTCATCGATTGCGGCAGCCGGCAAAAAGCGTCATGCACCATGTTCTTCGGCGGAGCAGGCGCTTCATGCAACATGGTTGAATTCTGTAATTTCGAAAGGTCTTTGCAGCTATCCGGCAATGCGGGAAAGAAACCTGATGACATTGTCGTCGGCCTCATGATTTCGGAAGGAGACAGCCGCGAGGGTCAGCCGATCACCAATCATGTCGTCCGCAGGAATAGATTCACCAACTATGATTACGGCGTCCTCATCGGCGCGGAAGACGCCACTGCTCGGCAGTATGGGCATATTATTTCGTTCAACACGATCGAGAACTGCGGCCGCGAGGGTATTATGGTTAAATGCGGTGACACCCAGGTGAAAGGCAATGTGCTAACGCGCTGCCTGTGTCACTCGATTTCCGTGGTCACGGGCGAAGGCAGCGTGGTCGAGGACAACCGGATTGTCGACTGCGGCATTGGTATCCGCGTTGCCGGGAAAGGTCATACCGTTGTGAACAACTGCATCGTGCGAAGCAGCAACGAGGCCATCTGCGTCATGGAGAAAAACGGAGCGGACGGCGTCGCGTCCCAAAACATTTTCATCGAACAGAACACCTGCGCTCTTTGGTCGCAAAAAGCGCAACCGTCGCTGCCGGCCATAAGCATAGCCTCCGGATCAAGCGCCATCATTAAAAAGAACTTGTTCTGGGGTGCGGGTGACCCGTACCGTTTTACAGGCGCAGGTAACAATAAGGAAAAGCATCTTATTTTCGACAATATTTCAACCTACGGCAGCACCGCGCCTGACGGCGTGACAGCCGGCCGATTTAAATTGGGTTCACAAGAGCAGGATAATTTTGACAATGATTCCGGTTACGGAGCAAGCGGCTGGATGTGCAGGCCCGAGCCATATGATCCAGACAAGGAAATTCTTAATGAGTCTTTGTGCGGACAATCAAACACACCTAATGAAATGGAATATCTTGAAAAAGATGATGAGCGCGGAAATGAAACAGGGATCAGCGGAGCTCTCCTGAAGTCCATGTTTTTCAGCGAAGACGAATCCAGGAGGAATTCATCTCTATAATTTCTTTTTACATCTTCTCATATTTTCTCTGATTTTTTCGTCAACGCGTCTCATTTTGAAACCATACTGCCTTTTTTCCTTCATTATTTATCCAATAATCTACAAATTAATTATTTTTTAGCAATTTCATTTGCTATTATATATATATTCAACGAACGTGCCGGATTTCTTACTCAATCACCGGATTATTGGATATAACCAATTTTATTTATATCCTTCCAATTTCAATAATAAATTTCAAATTTATTTTAAATTCATATCTTATTGTAATTCAATATGTTACAGTTACAAAGTTACCACGTTATTATCACTATTTGCTTGACGGATGAAATGTATCTATTTATTTTGAAAAGTCTATTATAATTATTGAAATCCACCTCGGCCAGGAGCGATGATTTTGAAAAAGTCAGCAAAACACAAGGCATCAAACCCAAAGTCTGCAAAACACCACTCTGTAAAACAAAAAAAAATAACTGGAAAATCAGAGTCTCAAAAAGCCGTCCGTCAAAAACCGGCTTTTATTGTGCCCGAGATAAAGCCTGCAAACCTGCCCCGGGAAATGAGGCCGTGGGCGATCTGGATCTGGAATTTCAACATCACTAGGGAAGAAATTGCCAGCCAAATAGCCTTCTTTATTGAAAAAGGTTTCGGCGGCGTGGCGATAAAAGCAAGCAGAGACATGACGCCTTCATTTCTTTCTGAAGAATTTTTCAGTTTATTTCTTTTTGCGTTGCAAACCGCTCAGAGGGCGAAAATCGGAATACGGCTTGCCGAGGACTTTTCTTTGCCTTGGAACGGCGCGTTCGACAACATCGCAGGAAAAAACCGGCACCTCAGGGCGCAATGCCTGGTGCTTGAGCATTCCGAGGTTATTCATAGTAAAACCGTTTTTGAGAGGATCATCGCCGACCCTCAAAACGCCATTGTCCAAATAGGGAAAATCGAAAACGACAGGGTCATCGTTTCCAAAACAAAAACAATTCCCGTGACCCAGGACAAAAACACGGTGTCTTGGAAGGCGCCCGCAGGGTCGTGGCAGGTGATGATATTCAGGAAAAAATATGTAGCAGACCCTGTCTGCGCCTATATACCCAATGCCTTCAGGGAGCAGACCGCACGATCCTACATCGAAACGGTATGGGAGTCCTTTAAAAAAAGGTTTTCAAAATTCATGCCTCTCACCTTCGAGGGCTTCATCACAGAGGTTCCCGCCTACCTTCCTGCTGACAATTCCATTCCCTGGGATGACGATCTGGTGGTGAAATACCGCTCAAAGTACAAAAAAAACCTTGTTCCGCTCCTTCCCAGCCTGTTTTTCAATTCTGAAGCTGCGCATATTAAAAACAGGCCGCACGTATACTCGTTTCTGGCCCAATCCCTGCATGAACGGTTTACGCTTATTCTTGACAAATGGTGCAAGAAATACAGGCTTTCTCACTGGGTGCTCTGCGCAGAGCGGCCGGTGCAGAAGGCAGCGAACATGCTGCGCGACTGCACCGCGATTCCCGTTCAAGGCTTCGCCTCCGTGGGGATACAGAACCAAGAGGGCTGCGAGGAAAACGCCGGCATCGTGCGGGCCATGGCGGACGCCAACGCCAAGGAATTCAGACGCGAGACCATAACCGTGATCGGCAGGAACCGTCAGGGTAACGCCGCCACGCTGCAGAGTCTCAAAAGCGAAATTGACCAGAATGTCCTGTCGGGCCCGTCGCGCATCGTTTTAGACGGATGCTTTTTCTCGGTCGACCACCGGAGTTACGTTAAAACGCCGTACAACCCGTCATGGTATTCGCCCGGCGCCGACAACATGCTCCTGCTGTGCGACTACGCGGCGCGCGTGAAAAAGCTTATCGGCCCGCTCCAGCTTTCGCGCCAAGCGGCCATCCTCATGCCATCGAACTCCATCCTGGCCGACTACCTGCCGGGCAACGACGAGGCGGTGCGCAAAGGTATGCTTTCGCTCCATAAAACCATGGACGAGCTGTCCCACCTCACCCTGGACTTCGACATCATCAGCGAGGAGCAGCTGTTGTCGTGCTCGCTCTTTTCGAACGGTGAATTCAACACGCCCAGCAAAGCGAGAAAAGGGAACTACCAGGCCCTCCTCATCCCGTATGCTCGCCTTGTCTCAAAAAACCTCTTCGTTTTTCTCGAACGAATGGCGAGCAAGAAATCGACGATCGTCTTCATCGACGAGGCGCCGCAGGGTACCATCGACGAGGGCGTCACGCCGCCGTTCACGTCGCGTGTGAACAAGATCGTGCACTCGAAATCGGGCCGGGTGTATGTGTCGCCGGCCGCCAACCTCGAAAGCATACTCGCGCATGTCAAGTCGATGGTGGCGGTCACGGTGCAGGGGAAGAAATGCCCCGACATCGTTGCCTCCTCGGGAAGCGCGGGGAGCCAGACCGTGTACTGCCTGCAGAATAGGTCGGACTCACTCGATTACTTCGCCGCGGTGGAGGTGCCCGAAGAGAAGTATTTCTACTTCTCCGACTGCGCCTCGGGGGAAACCCACGAGATCATCGATGTCCAGCGGAAGGACGATACCTGCAGGATCAACCTCAATTTCTCACCGCGGCAGACCTATTTCATCATCGCGACGTCCCAGAAACAGGCCGTGACGTCGATGCCCAAGGGTCGAAAGCCCCCTATCAACGTCATCGGCACCGTGCAGCGCAACTACCGCATCGTGCTCAAGGACCAGTGGCAATTCTCGCCGTGCTCCCTCAACGTGCTGCCGCTGGCTGCATGGAACACCCGCATCGGCCTGTCACGCGAGTTCGGCGGGTATTCCCATTTCTACGAGACCTATTTCGAGGTGAAGGAACTGCCCTCCATGGCCGTGTTCTCTTTGTGCGGCGTGGGCGGAGCGTGCGCGGTGCTTGCAAAAGGGGAAAAGTCTGTTGAGGTGAACATCAACGGCACGCGCATCACCGAGACCGGCTCGCTGGCTCCTGCCGCGCTCCTTGCACTGTTCCCGCCGCCGGCGCCGGCGCAGTCGCTGACGGGCGTAATCCAGGAGCCGCTCCCCGCGGAACACGGACACAAGCCCTGCCTCGACCTCTACTGCAAAAACGTGCTCTGCTTCAACATCAAGGACTCGCTGCGGAAAGGGCTCAACAGGATTTCCGTTAGGACGCTCGGCCTCGTGTTCGATCCCATGACCATCACCTATCCGCCGCTCATCGCCGGCACCTTCAACATACTCAAGGGCAGCAACGGCTGGGTGATCGATACAACCGAGCCGATGGTGGGACATGATTCATGGACAAAATACGGCTACCCGTACATGAGCGGGTGCGGCACCTACAAGCAGGTCTTTGAGATTCCGAGCGACTACAACCGGCTCGTGCTCAAGTTCTCGCAGGTGTCGGGCCCTGTTTCGGTGGGGCTCAACACCACCAAGCTCGGCACCTACACCTGGCATCCGATAGAAATGGACATCACCGACGTGTGCGAGTCGAAGCGAAACGAGCTGTCGGTGAGCGTGATGAACACGATCGACAACGTCATCAGAATGAACGGAAGGCCGTCCGGGCTCATCGGCGAGGCGTACCTGGACGTGTATTGACCATGGCGACCCTTACCTATAAATTCGGTGAAAAACTGTTCCTCGGCAACGCCGACGCCCTGAGCGTGATCGTCGACAAGATGTTCGAAAACAGGGACGCGGCGACCATCGTGTTCGACATGGAAAATGTCAAGCTGTGCGACTCCTACGGCCTCAAGTTCCTCATCAATTACCAGCGCAGGGCGAACAGCACGGGCAAGAAGCTCGTGCTGTACCGGCCCGACCAGTTCCTCCGGGAGATGTTCGCGAGCACCAAGCTGTCGCATTTCTTTTTCATCGCCGATGCTCTTGACGATATGGGAAAATAAAAGATCGCTCTTCAGTCCTTCCCCGTGGCCACAGGCCCTCCGGCAGAAACGCCCGCCGGCATACGGCATGCCTGTTAGATCATTGAGAAGCCATTCTCTATGCCGCAAAAGAGATAGCCGCAGTAAAAGAAACTAAAACCGCCAATCAAACGCCGCAAAGAAAACGGGCACATCCGTCGCGAAATGACGATTTGTTCCGGCAGGAATGCGCGAATGAAAAACGGGCGGGGGCTTTTCAGCCCCGCCCGTTCGATACAGTGCCACCTTGAAAAATAGCCGGATTAGTTTTTGGTAATGTAGATATCGTCAACCGTGTACGTGGACCCGACCACGTACGCCCCTCCGGGCACGGCCGGGCATTTGAAACCGACAAGCATGGTCACCGCGGTAAAATCCACCTTTGACGCCCATGTCGAAAGAGGGATCCAGACCTCATGCCACTTGCCGTCCGCAACATACCCGTAATCGGTCGCCTTTACAAACAGCGTGTCGGCGCTGTCGCCCGAGGCCATTCCGATCCCGATTTCAGGCGTATTTCCCATCAGCGCCACGTGCAATTTTCCCGCCGCGTAAACCGTGAGCGACTCCGGGGTATACGACTCAAATCCCCATTCCGAATAATGCGCTCCGTTGGTGGTCAGCTCATACGCCTTGGTCCCTTCGAAATGGTCGTACGGCGTCCAGTTGAAGTAGGTCTTGTTGCCGAGGGAATCCGGCAGGTCCCAGACGGAATAACTGCTGCTCAGGACGCCTCCGGTCGAGGGACGTTCGGAAAATATGACAACGCCGTCGATGACGATGATTTTTTTTATGCTGATGGTAAAGGTCTTCTGGAAAAAACCCCCATAACTGTCGGTGACTTTGACTACCACCGAAAACGTGTTTTTCAACGAATCGTACGCTATGGGACTTTTGGTATTGAGCGCGCCCCATGCTATTGCGAACAGCGCGGTGTCACCGCCCACCAGGGTAAACTGGTAGGTCTCGGAAGCCGAATCCCTGTCGACCGCGTGCAGGATTCCCACCGTGGTGCCGGCCGCCGAGTTTTCAAGGACCGACGTATCGCTGATCAGGATGTCGGTGGGCCGGTGGACGATGGTGACGGTGAGCGCCGAATCCACGGTGGCGCCGGAATCGTCCCGCGCGCGCACGCGGATGGCGTAAGCGGCCTTGACCTTTGCGTCAAGCGGGGCGTTTACCAGAAGCGAATCTTTCCTGATGATAAAGCTCGCGTTGTCGCCCGCGCCGGCGCCGGCCGCCAGCGAATAGGTGAATTGGTCGCCGACGTCCGCGTCGGTCGCGGAAAGTTTCCCCACGAACGCCCCCGCCGCGGCCGTGTCGAGCACCGAGGCATTGCTCAGCAGGACCGCGCTCGGGGCATGGTTGACATGTGCGACTGTTATGGTGAACGCCTGCTCGACGGCCGCGCCGGAATCGTCCAGGGCCTTTATCCTCACCGTGTAGGACGCCTTTACCGTCGCGTTGAACGCGACCGCGGTAAGCAGCGAGTCCCCGCTCACCGTGAAACTGGCATTGTCGTCCGAACCAGTCCCCATCGCGAGCATGAAGGTGTGATGGTCGGCCGCATCGCTGTCCGTGACGGAAAACGTGCCCGTGAGCGAGCCGACCGCGGCGTTGTCCCTGATGCCGGCGCTTACGAACGCGAGCGCCGTTGGAGCATGATTGATATGGAGGATGGCGATGATGAAGGTCGTATCGAATGATGCCTGGTTCTGGTCTTTGGTCCGTACGCGGATCGAGCAGGTCTTTGTAACGTTATAGTCAAACGACACCGCGGCAAGAAGGGAGTCGTTGCGGATGATGAAACTGGCGTTGTCGGCGGCGCCAACCCCCGAGACAAGCGAATAGGTGAACACATTGCCCGCATCCGGGTCCTGCGTTGAAAAAATCCCGACCGCCGTGTTGGATGCCGCGCCTTCAACCAGCGTCGTGTTCGAAAGTGAAATGCCGGTTGGCGGGTGGTTCGATTTCGTGGGCGAGCACCCGGAAAACATGAGCGCCGCAACGGCCAGAGCGGAACAGAGCAGAAATACTTTTTTAATCATGCAACCTCCCTTTTATAATTCCATGTTGAAAATCCGGTTATTGAACTGCAGGTGACTGTTGTGAAAATCAAACCAAAATAGGTGGGCGGAAGTTGCAGTGTCAAGCCGCAAAATCTTTCCCCATGGAAAAAATCCGTTGTTTACCGGTTGCAACGTTCCGAGGCCGCGAATCTCGTTTGTCTCAGCCGTTGGCCCATGATATTTTTTTACCTTGTCAAATCGAATTGCCTTTTTCAATTGCCATAATCACAAACACGACCTGCAAAACTCAATGATTTCTCATGTCATCAACACGATCTCTCGCCTCTCTTCTCTTTCTTCCGCCATCATCGACACCTCATCACTTATTTACCTTTCGAAAATCAATTGCCTCTCGCTGCTCGCCGGATCATGCAGATTGTATTCCATACGGGAAGTGGCTGACGAATTCAATGAAGGAATCGCGGGCATTGAAATCATCGCTGCTCCAACGAAAGATTTATCCACGGATCAGAAATTGATTCAAGTCTGCGTCATCAACAAATTTCCCCTTATCTCGGAGGATAAAAAGCTGCTGGTGGAAGCCCAGCGATGCAATATCATTTATTTCAACTCGCTGATAATGCTCAATTTTCTGCTTCTCAAGAAACAAATCACCGGCGAAAAATATTCATCCCTTGTTCAAACTTTAAGGTCTGTTGCGAGATACGGAGAAAACGTATGGCGTTTTGGAGAGCTGGTGAACAAACTTGTCAAAGCAGAATCAAATACCTAACCGGCCCGGGCCAGACCCGTCTCACCAGGACAGCAGCCTCTTGACAAGCCGCGGCACCGAGCCCACCCATCCCTGCGGGCCCACGATCTTCATCACCTGCTGGTGGTTGTGCATGTAGTCGCGGAACCATTTCATGCGCTGGTACACTCGGCTGCCGCCCGTGGCCGCCTCATGGTGGATGACGATGGCGTCGCCGACATACCGTCCGAACTTTTTCTGGCGCGCCAGCCGCAGGCCGAATTCCACCTCGAACAGGTATCCGTTGCCGATGATGTCGGGGCTGAACCCGCCCGCGGCGAGGAAGGCTTCGCGCCGCACCGCCATGTTGCAGCCGCGCGGATTGTTCACCACGCAGGCGCCGGGCATGTCGAAGTTGCCGAAGAAGAGGCCGATCCAGTTGAACCAGCCCACGATCCTGCCGCTGGTCTTGCGGTCTTTCGGAAGAAAGAGCCCGAAAATCCACTCGTTGACGATGCAGATGATCTCTTCGAGCGGCGGCCGCTTCCTTGACAGGCGCACTTCCCTGCCGCCGGTGTAAGGAAGGTCAGGGTATTGTTCGAACGCGACACGGTGCGCCTCCATCCACCCGTGCACCGGCACTGCGTCGTCGTCGAGGATGAGGATGATGTCGGCAGACGAGTTTTTGATGCACGTGTTCATAGTGATGGTTGTGCTCGGCGACGGAAGTTTCTCAATGCGGAGGTTCGGATCGGCCGCAAGCGACTGCTCCAATTCCGGTCCCGGCATGTCGCCCTGAAGGCCAAGGCAGATCCTGAGCGTAGGGTACAAAACCCGTATGCCGGCCACCGTCGTTTTGAGGTTTTCAAACCTTTTATAGCTGGGGATAACCACTTCGCATGTTAACGGAGACGCCATCTGATTCCCGGAAGATGTGATTTGGTATGCTATCAAATATATTTTGTGTAGCGGATGACGAAAAGCCGAATGCTGTTTTTATTGTACGGAGGACTGGTGGAATGCGATACTTTTTTCTTATCATGTGCATTTTTTTTGTCCAGTCAGCGCCAGCGTATCATGCGCTGAGCGCGGACACCCTTTCCGCGTGGATAACGGGCGGACCGCCATTCAGTTTCATCCTTATTGACGTGCGCGACACCAGCGAGGTCGACACGGTGATGGGAAACGCCGCATGCCGGCCCTATCATATGTCGCTCAACCAGGGCGTGTTCGCCGCCAATTATTCGCTGATCCCGAAAACAAGCAACGTGATCCTCTACTGCAGATCGGGCGGCCGCAGCGCCCAAGCCGCGACCATGCTTGACGGCGCGGGCTTTGCCAGTGTTTACAGCATGTCCGGCGGATTCAGCTTATGGACAGGACCCAAACAGCCCCGCGCCAACCTTCTGCCGATTTCGGATCTGCCGGAAAATTCCATGACGGCGAACACTTCTGTGGCGTTTTCAAGAACTGCCGGGCATCTAAAAACAGAAACAAGTACCGGTATGACATGTCATTTTACCGGGCATCGCAGCATTATAAGACTCGTTGATCTTAAAAACGGTTCAACCCAGATTTTCGACACCAAAGGGAAAATTTTAAAATTTTGCTGGTAATAAGGCTGCCGTGATCCAACACACGCATTTTAAATTCTGCCCCAAATGCGGCAGGCGCGGCATTAGCGCGGCCGATGCAAAAAGCATGCATTGCAAGTCATGCGGATACGTGTATTTCCACAACTGTACGGCGGCCGTGGCGGGGATTGTGGAGACCTCGAAGGGCATCATCCTCACCGTCAGGAACGCTAACCCCAAAAAGGGAAAGACGGACCTCCCGGGCGGTTTTACCGAATATAACGAATCAATGGAAGAGGCGCTGGGCCGGGAAATAAAGGAAGAATTGAATATCGGGATTTCCCGCATGAAATATTTCGGGTCGTTTCCCAATGTATACCGCTATGAGAATGTAACGTATTTCACCATTGACACTGTTTTTATTTGCAAACCGGAATCTCTTTCAACTCTGCGTATGAATGGCGAGATTGCCGCCGTGATGTATGCGAAGCCGGAGGCCATCGACTTCTCACGGATCGGTTTTCCCTCCACCAAACGCGCTTTGCGGAAATACCGGGCGCTGAAAATCCGTTAGAGGCGGATTATTATTTGTAAAACCTGCCCGCCCACAGCCTGCCGCTTTTGTCAATAAGCAGCGATTTGACGCATTGACCCGCGAACCCGACGAGTTCGGCGCGGCCGCTTCCCGGCGCAACGCGGAAAAGCCCTTTCTGCGTGCCCAGAAAAAGCGTGTCGTGTGAATCTTTTTCAATGGACCAGACCAGATTGTCTTTCGGTTCAAGCAGTATGGTCCTGCACCGGTCCCTGGCGATGATTGCGCAAAGGCCGAGCCCGCCGGCGATAAAAAGCGAGTCGTAGGCGTTCACCACCCAGCACACGACCCCCTTGCAGTACTCACGCGTGCCGGTGCCGCTTTCCCTGTCAAACACCGATATGCCGCGCATATGCGCCACGGCGATTTCTTTTCCGAGAAAGGCGATGTCATGCGCATCGTACAAGGGCTTGAACATGATCATGCTGTCGTTGCGCTCGAAACGTATGCCCATTATTCCCGCGATCCAAAGTCTTCCCCGCTCGTCCTGCTTCATGGACCATGCCGCATATTGCGCCCATGACACCGGAAGCAGCGTGTCTTTTTCCGCTCGGTAAACGCCGGAATAATACGACGACGCGAACAATGCCCCGTTTTCCCTGAACACCATGGAACGGAGCGGCAGCCTCCCCACGCGCCCGATGCGGCGAAACGCCTCGGGATGGTCGGGGTGAAACTGGAAAATGCCGTCCTCGGAGGTGGAGAAGTAGATCGAGTCGTTGTGCTGCTTGATGGAATAGACCCAGGTGCGCGGGATGGGATGAAAGGGACAGGTGTTTTGTTTTTTTTCGCAGGAGACAAGAAAAAATATCAGGACAGTGCCAAGGATGATTTTTATCCTGATGATTGTGACGCGGCGGATGTGCATGGAATAAAAATAAACGATAGGGAGTTAGGTCGATGAAGAAAAAAGCCCCTGAGGTTTTTCAGGGGCTTATCACCTTAGGCGACTGAGGTTTGTGATGCGTCATTCCAGCGAAAGCGGGAATCCATGTCTCACCTGGTGACTGGACTCCCGCGTGCGCGGGAGTGACGTCGGCAGTCAGTATCCAATTACATTAATTCACCTGACGGTTGATTGTTTCCTGGTCGACGTTCTCCCGAAGAGCATCGGCAAAGGAACGTTCTAGGACAATTGGTTTAGCACTCGGATCGTTACCGTCAATGATAACAACAAGCTGGGGATTATCAATCCAGGGCTGAACTTGCACGGCATCAAACGAGAATTCCTTATTTTCCAAAACTGTTTTTACTTTACCTTTCTCAACCCATCCTGCTTTTCTGTCCCCGTCTTGGACTTTCAACGCATCCTTTGCTTTTTCCACAACAACATACCGGCCTTGTTCCTCCATGACAAACAACGGCTTTTCATACACTTTTCTGATCCGGTTCTGATACACCGGCACATCCTTCTGCACCGGAATCGCATACATCTGCTTTTGCGCCCACGCTGCGCACGGCAGCAGCATGCCCACGGCAATCAATACTCTTAGATATCTCATAATATCCTCCTTTGTCAAGTCTCGTTTTCCTTTTCTCCGACGAGCGCATGGTTTCCCGGGATTCTCCCCGCGCCCAAAATTATGCAAAACATTTATTCTGTTTTATTCGCTCCTTTTACGTCTTCAGGCATCATATGGCTTTCTCCAGAACTGCCGGGCAGCGTGCCTGATCCCGGCCTGGAAAGAGCGCCCTCAATATAGTCCCGCAGGAATTTCTCACGCACCCTGAGCATCTGGCTGTTCTGGATCATCACATTGATGATGGAGTCCCGGTTCGCGAACGCGCCGTCGCCCTGTTTGAGCATGGCCGTGATCGAGGGCCTTCTCTCATGCTCGAGTTTCACCGCGCCCTCCACGACATTCACCATGGCATAGACGCTGTCGGCAATGACGCTGAACACCGTGCCCACGGCAACGATCCGCACCGTGGGTGTCTGCACCACAAACTGCCTGAACTTGTTTTTCTCGACGGTAAAAAGCGCCGTTCCCTTGGTGAGTTCGACCAAAACCGTTGTATCGGTCCTTGATTTCACGTTGATCACGGCCGCCGGCCCCGCCTCGATGCCGGTCTTGCCGCCCAGCCGTATGAGCGCCTCCCGGTCCTTTTTCACCGGTACTTTTCCGACGCGAATGTTGACGGAGTCAAACACCAGCACCATGTTTTTCTTCTGATCCGATCCGTTCCGCACCACAACGGTTTCAGGCAATGCCGTATTGTTCTCCGGGCCGTATTTCCCGCTCTTCACCGAGGGGCTCACGTGTCTGAAGTTTATGGACGCGTAGTCGTTGAAGGGGCCTTTTACGAGAAAATATCCGCAGACCAGCGCCGCGATGATCCCCGCAGCAATCGCGAATTTATAAATAGAAGATGCCGGAAAAGAATATTCATGACTCTTAAAAGCGGCTTCTTTTCTATGCAGTGTCTGAGCTTTTAAAATAATGGCATCGACGGTTTTGTCAACCAGCTCCTGCGGCACTTTGTTTTCCGGATTTTCCCCGGCTATCACCGCCAGCAATTTCTCCCTGCACGCAGCACAATCGGCAAGATGCTCCTCAAACGGCGCCGATTTGTTTCCGCGGCAGTATTCCAATATCTGGCTTTGCTTGAGACAGTCCATATAGGCCTCATTACTTCGCGACGACGCGACGCATACCCTTTTTTATTTTTTGAACAATCTTCGCCTTCTTCGAATAAATGGTATCAACCGCCACGCCCATCACCGTTGCAATGGTCTCCGGCGGCATGCATTCTTCAAAGTAAAGATGGTAAAAAAGCCGTTCCTGCGGCGAGAAATCGACAAGCAAGCCCTTTATTTTTTCCATTATCTCGCCATTTTCAAGGGGAAGGAACCCTTCCTCTTCGTCAATGACATTCTCGGGCGGCTCGACCGGTCCTTTTCTCCTACGGTTGAGCGCATTTATCGCCGTTGTGCGGGCAATGGTCATCAGGTAAGTGCCCAACCCCGCCTTTTCAGGGACATACGCCTTGAGCTTCCTGCAATCACCATCGAAAAGAGAGACAAACACCTCCTGAAATACATCCTTTATTTCATCCTGGTCCTTCGCCGAATATCTACGAAAAACCCACGTTATTGTCTGCATCACCAGCCTCCCGTACCGGCTGATCAGTTCGTTGAGCGCGCCCTTGTCGGGCGGCTGTGCAACACACCGCGCTACCAGGGATGCGTCATCGGTGAGGTGTATTTGCATAAGGGTCGCCCCGGAATCACTATTCGCTGGTACCTGACTACATATACAATTATTTTAAAAAAACCTACCCGACTATTTAACTTTGATTTTGCCGATTTAAACGATGACGCTGATTTTAAACATTGAAGAAGAGCTTGCTTACATTATAGCTCATCCTATTTACTTGTGCAATAAGCGTATGCAATTCGATTGAAAAAGATGGACCCGCTTCATGGCTGTATCCTACGGCGTTCCGGCTGAATTCATCAACGCCCTCTATAAAAAAGACGGCGTCATAGCGCTCGGCTTTGAGCAGTATCTGTGCGAATCGCTGATCGGATCGGGCGGGCTTGGCGTGGTGATCAAGGCGAAGAAATCCGCGGGGCTCACGGTCGCACTCAAGTTCCTCCACACCCAGGCGCAGGGTGACGCGGGCGACATTCTTGAGCGGTTCAAGCGCGAGATCCGCGCCACCAAGATCGTGGGCGACATCTCGGACTCCTGCGTGCGCGTGTATGAGTGCGGCGAATACGCCCTGCAGAACTTCGGCTCCATCCCGTTTTTCAGCATGGAATACGTTCCCGGCCTGAGCCTCGAGGACTTCATTCTGCTGCGGGAGACGCCGTTCACCCCGCTCGAGATATGGGTGCTGGCGCGCCAGATCGCCATGGCGCTCGACGACATCCACGCCAAGGGCATCGTGCACCGCGACATTAAACCCAGCAACATCCTCGTGCACGAAACGAGGCGCATCGTGAAGGTGACGGATTTCGGCATATCGCGCGACGTGTCGTCCGACACGGGCGTCACCATGGCCATGGACGACGGCATTCCGGTGATCCTCGGCACCCCCAACTACCTTTCGCGCTACTACTTCGACACGGTGCCTGTTGACAAAAGCGACGTTTTCGAGAAGAGCCCGGGCCGGTTCACGCGCAGGTCGACGGGCGAGCATGTCACCGCCGACTCCGCCGGCCGATATGTGTGCGCCTACAAGGGTGAAAAGCTCGACATCAGCGTGCTGGCGTCCACCATCCTTTTCGAGCTCGCCACGCGGGTCAATCCCTTTGCCGGCTCGCCGCTGCCCTCCATCCTCACCGACATCATGCGCGGCATGCGCCTCGACCTCAAGACGTTTTTCCGCGACCATCCCGATTTCTTCCACGACCAGGCGCGGAAAAAACCCGCCTTCATCGAGCGCCTCGCCCGGATTATACGGAAGGGATACAACGCGCCGCGCAGCAGGACCTACGCAAGCGCCGGCGAACTGATCCGCGACCTTGACGGCGCGATCAAGTCGTTCTGCGGACGCGTGCCCGGCGCGGCCGAAAAGGACGACATCATGGCCACCATCCTGGGCAAGACGCTTGTTGACGAATACGAACACGTGCTGCGGCGGTGCGAACGCGCCGTGCGGGACAACGCCGAGGCCGACGACAAGACGAATATCAACCGGATCATGCTCTTGTACAAGCTCAAGAAAACAGAGCGCCTCATGGCGTGCCTCGACCTTCTGCATGCGAAAACCGCCGAACTTGCCAGGAAAAAGGAGCCGGAGCGGACCAGCTGCGCGTTTCTGCTGGAATTGTGGGAGAAGCTCGAGCGCTTCGGTATCGAGGATCGGTATCGGGAAAACAGCGCGCTGCTTAAAACCGCGCTGCAGAACGCGCCATGATAAAAAATTCACCATGGAGGCAGGAGAGCACGGAGAAAAGAATGGAGTTGGAGGTTGAAGGTTGAAAGCAGCAGCAAGAACAAAGCACATTTAACTTTCAACTTCCAACTGTAAACTGTTGGTTCCCTCTGTGTCCTCTGTGTCTCTGTGGCAAATCTTATAACAGGTGTAGAACACTCACAGGATCTCCCATGCCCGATGACACCGTCATGCAAGTGACCAAGCGGTTCACGGAACCGCTTTCACTCGAGAACATCTCGGGCGTATGCCCGGGCTTTGTGCGCGCAAAACAGATGCTTAAAATCGGCAGAGACGTCATTGCATCGGACGAAATCCTGGTGGAGGAGGTCGCATATCCTTCGCTGGAAAAAATGACCGCCGAGCTCAAGAGCCTCGGGCTCAAGGCCGGGCTGGCATCGTCATTCGAGCACATGTCGGCGCCGCCGCCAAAATATGCCTACACCGACAACAAGGAGCTGTTGACGTGGTACATCACGCCGGTGCCGCCGGTCACGCTCGCCATGCTCCTCGCGCAAATCAAGGACCGATTCCCTCCCCATTACACCTGGAACAGAATGGCGTTTGTCCGCGATGCGCTGACTGCGGTGCGCGAAAGCTTCAGGCTGTCGTTCAAGGTGCGCAGAAATCCCCTGGCCGCCGTGAGAGACGCCTTCGATACCACGCGACGCGCATGGCCGCAGCGGCTCCCGTCGCGCGAGCGTCTCGCCCTTGCCGCCCTGCTTGCCGACATCATGCGGAAAAAACACAACGCAGGCATTTTTCACAACAACATCTTCCCGCACACCGTCTTTTTCTCCCAGGCCGTCACGCCGAGGTTCCTCAACAATTATTCGGGTGTCGAGCCAACCGTGATGGCCCAGTATATCCCGCCGGCCATCCGGCACCGCGACGCGGCGCTGTCTCTCGGTGCACAATCGCAAGACACCTACAGCGTCGCGCTCGCTGCCTATGAGCTTGTCACCGGCGAGCCGCTCAACGGGCCCGCGTTCGATCTCGACCCTCCGGTGGCTTTCAACCACCCCGTTCCCGACTTTCTCACGAAACGTTTTTCAGGCGTTTTATCGTTTATCAATCCCTGCCTCGGCTTCGCCCGCGCACTGTGGGACGCGGTGTTCAGGCACTACGACGAGTTCCTCGCGACGTTTAACGAGTCGAACTGGCCGCGCTTTCGCAGGCTCAACGAGGCGACCGGCTCGTTTGCGCGCTCGATTCCCTTTGTCCGGAAATTCCTGAACATCTGGTTCCCGACGCGGACCGCATGGGCGCTGCGCATCGTCCTCGATTACCGCGCCAACGAAAGCATCTTCGGCGCGACGGGCAGATTGTTCAAATCCTCCCATGTCAAAAAAAACGCGGATTGCGCGTTTCTGTCCCGCGCTTTTCCCAAAAGGCCGTTTTCGCAAAAGTCAAGGTTGGCAAGGCTGATACAGGAAATCATTGATGAGAATACAGTGAGAGAGCCGTAATCGGTTTTTTATTGATAAGATTAAAATGAGCGTTCCCCCGCTTCGCGGGGCCGGCCTTCTTCCGGGCTCGGCTGTTCGCCTCGTTGCTGGACCGCCGAGTCGCCTTCGTCTCGATACGCCGCTTAAAAGCGGCTACTCGACGACCGCGGCGAAGTTCTGCTTCGTCAACAAACCATTTTGGCGCCGATCGGACAATTTCTCCGCATCACAATTTAATAGGTATGATGTATGGCAGGCCGGAAATATCGCGAAAATGCAATATTTGGACCGGCCGTGCAAGTTTTCGGATGCGAAATAATAAAAACAATTTGGGGCGCGGCCGGGCCGCGGCCAGGGGGATGCTTCCCCCACCAGATTATTTTTATCTTTTCATATCAACCGCACTACCATGAGATAACCCTGTATTCCCTTGACACTGCCTCCCCAATCGTTTTAATTTACTGATAGCGAGAACTCATCCCCCCATCGGAAACAAACCCTTATACTGGAGGAAACGGTATGAAAGTCCTGGCAAGGATCCTTTCTGTTCTGGCGGTTTCCTGTCTGTTGTTCGTCATGCTCGCCGGCTGCGGCGTGAGCGAGAAGAAACTCAGCGACGCGGAGCAGCGCATGCAGACGCTGCAGGCCAACGGCGTTCCCGACTCGATGCTCACCGAGGCGAGGGTAATGATCGCGCAGGCGCGGACGGCGAAAAAGCTCGGCAACGGCATCGGCGCCAAGGCCGATTACGATTCCGCAATGTCAATCCTTACGAAGGCCGAGGGCAGTTACGGCGCCACCACGGCAGAGGTCCAGCCGCAGGTCGAGGCGGCGCGCAAAGCGCTCGGCGAGAAAAAACTCAACCTGTCCGGCGCCAACCTGAAGGAGGCGGACAGCCTTCTTGGGGTCATCGACGCGCTGGTAAACGCTAAAAACTGGCCCGATGCAAAGGCCAAATGCCAGGAAATAACCGCCATTTTCGCCGGCCTTGAAAAAGACGAGCAGCTTGCAAAAGAGGTGAAGCCGAAAATCATCGGCACCTGGATCGGCATATTTAACGACAAGGAAAACGGCGCCAAGGCGGTGGAGAAAAAACAGTACACCTTCGCCGCCGACGGCAAAGTTGACATTACAGAAGAGCGGTCGGGGCTGACGAGTCCTGATCTCAAGGAGGATTGGAAGTTCCAGTCGGCCGGCAGGTACGAGTTGAAGGGGGACACCATTCTCATCTCGGTCACCCATGAAAAACGCCTCAAAATGGTCTACCAGCATCTCAAGCAGAAAAAATGGGTAAAGGACGAAAAACCGCTGTATGACTCGGTGATCACCAGCGGCAAAAAGGACCGGTACGTGGCGTTCGGGGACCTCAAGGATAATTTCAAGAAAAAGTAATGCCGCCGGTTTTTCGCATGGAGGAAATGAAGGCGGGCTGCGATGCCCGCCTCTTTTTTTAATCGGAAAAATATTTTTGAGCGGAATGCCTTTTCATCCGTGTCTATCATAGAGAACCGGCACTGTATGAATCAAGATCCCGGGACAGTTCCTGCGCAGGAGCTGTACGAAAAATACGGTTTTCTGATCCACCGCATCTGCCTCCGCATCCTCGGCTCGGAAGACGACGCCAAGGACGCGCTGCAGGCGGTGTTTCTAAAGCTGCTGCAGCAGTACGCCGGAATCCGGGATAAGGAAAGGACCGTTCCCTGGATTTTCAACACGGCCAAGCACCACTGCTTCAACATGCTCAGGGCGAATAAAAAATTCGTTGACGGCATCGAGCCGGACGATATCGCGGAAGTGAAGGATGAGGGAGATTGTTTTGAAAAGAGAAACCTGATAAAAATGATCTTCATGAACCAGAGCAGGAAAGTTCGGGACGCGGTGTATTACACCTATGTGGAAGAGTTTGACCAGCGGGAGATACAAAAGATTACCGGCCAGTCTCCCGCCACCATACGGAGAAATCTCATTAAATTCAAGAATAGCCTTCCCGGAATCAGGAAAAGGCTCGGGATATGAATAAAAAAGCTGTTGCGATCTTGATTTTTTTTATATTTACGGGGTGTAATACCTCCTCGCACTATGAAGCCTGCCCGGGGTGCATCAGCCCGTCGGTAGTCCTATCCTTCTATAACGCCTCGACAAATCAGAAAATAATCCTTTCGGGATTGACTGCGATCTATTCCAACACCGACACCATTTCGGTTTCTTCAAATTCAAGGACCGATTCCGATTGGTGCTTTTTCAGCCCTGCCGATTCGGCTTACTCGGTTTTCCACGGACCCGGCAGTTATAAAATCATAATGAATGATCCGTTATACGCACAAGATTCCCTCGATACGATAAGGGTCGTCGACGACGGCACCGTTTGCAAAAGAATTTACACAAGGTACTTTGACGTCGGGCTGGTTCCGAAGTCTTTGGCGAAAACAGGCAGAAAACAAGCTCTCATCATCCGCCAGTCAACAAAACTCGGATGCTGATTCGGGATTAACCGGAAATTTTATGGAACATGAATTTGACAAGATAGAACTGCTCTCCTACTTTGCGGGAGACCTCCCAGCCGCAAAACGGGACGCAATCAAACGGCATGTTGCATCGTGCGAACAATGTGCCGGGTATCTTGCATCGCAGGAATCCGAAAAGGCTGCCTTTCTACGGGAGCAGCCGTTCGAGACGACCGCAGCCCGGTCAAGCGTTCGACACACAGGGAAGCTGCTGCTCTACACCCGCAGACAGGCATATGCGCTTGCCGCCTCGCTCATACTGTTGGTAGGCGCGAGTTACCTGTTCCTGTCGAGCAGGCCCGAGCCCGGCTACCGGATCAAGGGCGAAACGGCACTCAAACTGTTTGTGAAGAACCGCGAGGGCGGCGTTGAAAAACGCGCAGGCCGGGAATATTTCACCGGCGAGAAGATACAGTTCTTGTATTCCTGCGGCGCGAAAAACAATTTCGCGCTCGTCAGCATGGACACCGCGGGCGCAGTCACGGTGTATTACCCGCAGTCGCGCGACAGCTCGCTTTCGCTCGAGCGCGGCCAGGACCTGCCGCTCCCCAACAGCATCGCGCTCGACGAATACACCGGCCGCGAGCTGTTCATAGGTATCTTCTCGGAAAGGCCCTTTTTCGTGCCGCGCCTTGTTGAAAAGCTTAAAATTTCATTTGACAGACGCCACTCCATCGATTCAACCGCAATTGACGATAAGGAATTTACGGCCGTGCCGTACCTGCTTTCCATTCAACGGGAGAAGCGCTGATGCCGAAGCATTCACTGCTCCTCATCATCCTCCTTGCCTCGTCATTTCTTGCTTTTGGCGAACGTTACGCGCTGCTGGTGGGCAACAGCACGGCGTCCGGCAATTATGCCGAACTCAAGTATGTCCAAAATGATCTTGCCGCTCTTTCGGACATCCTCATCGATTTTTGCGGGTTTGCAAAAGAGCATCTGGTGATTCTTTACAACCAGACGCCGCAGGATTTCGAGCGCGCGCTCGGCGATTTTTCCGAACGGATGAGCGGCTCAAAAGGCAACATGTTCCTTCTTTATTATTCTGGTCACGCCGACGTTGCCAACCTCAAAATGGGAAGCGGCGATTACCCGCTCAGGACGCTGAAGGACAAGCTCACTGCCTTCCCCGCCGACATCCGCATCGGCATCTTTGACGCGTGCCAGAGCGGCAGCTTCACGCGCATCAAGGGCGGCAGGCTCGACGAGCCGTTTCTGTTCAGGGACGACGCCAAGACCAAGGGCCAGGTGATCCTCTGCTCGAGCTCGATAGACGAAAACGCGCAGGAGTCCGACCGGTACGGGAACTCCGTTTTCACGTTCCACTTTGTCAATGCGCTCCGCGGCAGCGGCGACATGGCCGGCGACGGCCGCGTAACGCTGGGCGAGGCGTACCAGTACGCCTACAACCACACCATCTCGAGCACGGCAGGCACCTCGGGCGGCGTGCAACACCCCTCCTATCAGTTCCGCATCCAGGGCGAGGGCGACATCGTGCTCGCCGACCTCAACATCCGCACGCGCGGCATCCTGCTTTCGGGCGACGTGGCCGGCGACATCACCATCCTCAGCGACAAGGGGATCGTGGTGGCAGACCTTGCGAAAAAGGCGAATACCGGCGTCATGATCGCGCTTAAGCAGGGCGCCTACCAGGTGATCAACGGCAGGGGCGAGCAGCGCTTCATCGCACGTGTCAAGGTTGACGAAAAGTCCGTGGTCGCGGTGAAAAACGCCGACTTTTCACCCGACGAACAGGCCGCGGCCAATAAAAAGGGCGAAGAGACCCGGCGCGGGGCGCAGATCGGCATTACCCTGTCCGGCGAGTACGGCATGTACAACTTCACCGGTCTTTCTTCCGCCCTCGCGCAGCGTTTCGCGGGTTTCAACGCGTTCTCCATGAGCCCGGGGTTCGCCTTTCCGAAATACCTCATGGTGCCGGCGATAACCGGTGAGGTCATTGTCAGGAAACAATACGAGGCGCACCTGGGGTTTGGAAATTACTACACCGCCTCGTCTTCACATTACAACGGGGCTGAAATGAACCTGACCGATAATTCGTCCTACGCCTGCCGGCTGCAGGTGGCGCAGGCGCTGAACGTCACGGCGATCGACATCGGCGGCGGCTACCGTTTCCAACTACCCTATGTAAAAAATTTCTCCCTGCACGTGGGGCTCATGGTTTACGAACCGGAGTTGAAAGTTCAGTCCACGTTCTATGATTCTCTGTACGACAGGGAAGTCTCCGGTTCGGCCACCTACCGGGGAACCGCCGCGGCGCCGTACCTTGCCGTCGGCTACACCTGGCCCGCGCTCAAATGGCTGGACATCGGCGCGAAAATCCGCTACCGGTACCAGTACGGCACATGCGGGCTCGGCATCGATTCGCCCGTCCCGGAGCAAAATCCCGCCGGAGCCGCGCTGACGCCGCTTTCCTGCAACTTTGGCGGGCTGGACGGCAGCGTGTTTATCAACGTGCATCTTTCATTTACAAGATCGGAATGATTTTATGAATACCGTTTTTCGAAGCATCCTTGTCACCGCCGTGGCCCTCCTTGCGGGATGCGCCTCGAACATGGCGCCGAATAGCATCGGCACGCCCCAGAACCCGCCGTTCCCTACTACGCAAAGCATCCTGCCGCTGGCCGCGGGGAACCAATGGGATTATTCCTACACCGCCTACGACCCGCTCGGGAACAAGATCAGCCCGAGCAGGGTCAACCTCGTGCTCACACTTCCCGCTGTTTACGGTCTTGTCAATGACACCCAGCTCGTGGCCATCACCCGGCAGAATTACCAGCAGGACTTTCCGGCATACGTTTATAAATACGAATGGGACAACCGCGACAGCGGCGCGCTCGTGGTGCACCGGGGAGCCTATGCGCTTGACAAGCGCGGGTTATACGTCATCGGATGGTACCGCGATAGCGTAACGCACCTATTCCCGGCCGAAAAGCTGTGGCTCGCCTACCCCGCCGATAGCGGCAAGACATGGACCTACAATCCCGATTCCGCAAACGATTCCGCCTTTGCCGTCACCATGGAAATCCTGTCAACGCGAGCGCAGTTTTTTGTGCCCAACTCAAGCATGGTGACGGGCGGCGCGTTTTACAAATGCTACCTCTACAAAGAGACAGGCATCGGATATGTGAGCTATTATTACTACAACCCGGACATCGGCTGCGTGGGGTATCTCAATTACAGCAGCGGGAAACTGACGGCAAGCTATTACTTGAAAAACTTCAATGGATAATTATTGCACCTCGGCGGTCCGAGAACCTGTCTTGCCTTGCTCATTCATATATGACGGCAAACAATCATCTGTGGTTGGAGAAAAAGGGCGGCGGAAGCGAAGTTTGCGGAACGAACACTCACACCAGCGTCGGCACATCCAGAAACGCCGTCTTAACCTCAAATTCCTTTTCCAGTTTTTTCCCGACCGCCTTGACACCGGGTTTTTCCGAATGATAATGCCCCAGGTATAGCACGTTGAGATGTCCTTCGAGCGCTGCGTGATGGTTCCAATGTGAAGCCTCTCCGGTGATAAAGCAGTCAATCCCCTTTTCAATCGCCTCCGGAATGGCGTCTGAACCGCCGCCGGAAACGATGGCGACGCGCCTGCATTCCTTTTTTCCGAATGGAAGATTGAAAAACTCGCCGCCGATGATTTTCCCGCACGACCTTCCTATTGCGTCAACCGTCATTTCTTCCGGCAAAACGCCTTCACAGCCGATGTAATTGCCCTTGTATTTTCCAAATGGCTTTACCGATAAGAGTCCAAGCGCCTTCGCGAGCACGGCATTGTTGCCGACCTCGGGATGCAGGTCGAGCGGCAGGTGCGCGGCGTACAGGCTGATGCCGTGATCGAGCAGGAACCGCACCTGCTCGCGCCCGGCTCCGCGAATGCTTTTGAGGCCGTCCCAGATCAGGCCGTGGTGCACCACGAGCATCTGGCACCTTTTCGCGGCGGCCTTTTTATACGCCACCATGCACGCATCAACCGCCAGGCCGATTTTTTTTACCTGCTTAACGCCTTGCACTTGAAGGCCATTGCAGGACGAGTCTTTGATTTTTTCGATTTCAAGAAATGAGTTTAGATAGTTGACGATATTATCTCGGCTGGTTGTCATAATATTTTCCTGTTCTTATTTTTTTTCAAATGAACAGCTATATTATTTCAACTGATTATTTTTCCACAACGACCGCGGCTACAAGGGTGCGCCCAGTGAGAGGTTCGGGCTTGCAACTGCCGGCACCTGGCTGCACCCAGGAGGGGGTAGCGGAGTACCGGCGCGCAAATACTTTGTCGAAAACGAGAATATTGAAAAAAGCGCGCCGGGACGCAGCGAGGGGGAAACCTCTCCCACTAGTAAATTGATAAATTTTCTATTGGAAATTCAGCAAATAAGCCTCAATGAACATATCCAGGTCCCCGTCCAATACTCCCTGCGCGTTCGACGTCTCCACCTCGGTACGGTGGTCCTTCACCAGGTTGTACGGATGGAGCACGTAGGAGCGGATCTGGCTTCCCCATTCGATCTTCTTCTTCACCGCAAGCTTGTCCTGGCGCTTCTTGTCCTCCTGCTCCTTGTAAAACTGCTTGACGCGGCTCTTGAGAATCTTCATCGCCACATCCCGGTTCTTGATCTGCGAGCGCTCGTTCTGGCATGCCACGACGATGTTGGTGGGGATATGCGTCATGCGCACTGCGGAGTCGGTCTTGTTCACGTGCTGGCCGCCGGCGCCGCTGGAGCGGTAGGTGTCCACACGGATGTCTTTTTCGTCAAGCTCGAAATCGTCGGCGTCCTCGATCATGGGATAGGCATACACCGACGCGAACGAGGTATGGCGCCGTGCATTGGCGTCGAACGGCGAGATGCGCACGAGCCGGTGCACGCCGCATTCCGCCTTGAGATGACCGTACACGTAATCGCCCTGCACTTGGGCAGTGACGCTCTTGAGACCCGCGCCCTCGCCGGGCTGGCTCTCGAGCACGGTGTAGGAGAAGCCCTTGTTCTCCATCCACCGGCAATACATGCGGAACAGCATCTCGCACCAGTCGCAGCTCTCGGTGCCGCCGGCGCCGCTGTGGACGGTGAGGATCGCGGGCCGGTCGTCGTCCTCGCCCGAAAGCTTGCGCACGAACTCGAGATGCGCTATTTCCGATTCAAGCTGCGACGCGTGCTCGGTGAGCTCAGCCGTAATACCCGCGTCAGGATCATGCAGTGATAGGTTAAACAATTCAAGAATGTCGTCGGAGTCTTTTTTCGTCTTGTCCCATTGGGTGATGACGTCCCTGAGGCTTTTTATTTTCTTGAGGGTCGCCTGCGCTTTTTCGTTGTCGTTCCAGAACCCTTGTTGTGTCGTTTCCTGTTCGCTTTCTAAAAGGGTTTTTCTCTTTTCATCAACGTCAAAGATACCTCCGCAGGTTTTCGACACGGCCCGCTAGGTCCAACAGATGATTTTTTTCAAGTTTTTCAGCCATTGCAACTCCTTTTTTATTTCATGGATGCTTTAAAATACAATAATAATTTCAACTCTCATAAATTTCTTGCCAATACGTATTAAATACGATAATATTAAAATTGTTGGAACACAATATGTTTGAAGTTTTAGCAAACAACATACCATATATTGTATATTTTTTACTTTTTAATCTTGATTTAAAACCGTTCCATTCATATTTTAAAAACACGCCCTTTTTTAAATCGTAGTATAATGAAGATAAAATGAAGCGTAAATATTCAAGCCTTGTCAATTAAGGAGTAATGTCGCATGTCATTAGAAACTTCGTCGCTGGGCGGCGCTGCAAACAAAACCGTGAAGTCGGCGGTGGTGAGGACCGCTCCACAGGTCGAGGCGGAAATCAAGGGTGAAACAATTCATGACCGCCTCCTCAAAAAAAAGGTGAAGCTCTCCGACAACGCGCGCATCGTGCTCGAAAAGCGCTACCTTAAAAAGGACGATAACGGCGCCGTGCTCGAGGGACCCGAGGAAATGTTCTTCCGCATCGCCGAAAACATCGCGGGCGCCGAGAAGAAGTTTTCCGCCGACGCGAACGCCGACGTGTGGACCGAAAAATTCTACAACGTCATGACCGACCTGGACTTTCTTCCCAACTCCCCGACGCTCATGAATGCGGGCCGCGAGCTGCAGCAGCTCTCAGCGTGTTTTGTGCTGCCGGTGGGCGACTCCATGGAGGAGATATTCGAATCAGTCAAGAACACCGCCCTCATCCATAAGAGCGGCGGCGGCACGGGATTTTCCTTCTCGCACATCAGACCCAAGAACGACACCGTAAAATCCACCAAGGGCGTTTCGAGCGGGCCGCTGTCGTTCATGCGGGTGTTCGACGTGGCCACCGAAACCGTGAAGCAGGGCGGCACGCGCCGCGGCGCCAACATGGGGATCCTCAACTGCACGCACCCCGAGATAATGGACTTCATCGAGATCAAGGAAAAGGACGGCGTTTTAGCCAACTTCAATATCTCGGTCGGCATCACCAAGGAATTCATGGAAGCGCTCAAGCGCGACGGTGAGTACGACCTCAAGAACCCGCGCTCGGGAGAGGCCGTGGGCAAGCTCAAGGCGTCGCAGGTGTTCAAGCGCATCGTGGAGCTTTCGTGGAAAAACGGCGAGCCGGGCATCGTGTTCCTCGACAAGATCAACGCCGACAACCCTACGCCGCAGCTCGGCGAGATCGAAAGCACCAATCCCTGCGGCGAGCAGCCCCTGCTTCCTTACGAGTCGTGCAACCTCGGCTCCATCAACCTCGCGCACATGATCACCGAAACCAACGGAAAAAAAGAGATCAATTACCTC
This sequence comes from Chitinivibrionales bacterium, assembly GCA_035516255.1. Taxonomy (NCBI): domain Bacteria; kingdom Pseudomonadati; phylum Fibrobacterota; class Chitinivibrionia; order Chitinivibrionales; species Chitinivibrionales bacterium. The sequence continues at coordinate 60,473 of DATJAL010000007.1, forward strand.
AAGCTCGGTAACACGATCCGCACCGCGGTCCGTTTCCTCGACAACGTGATCGAGGTGAACTCCTATCCCCTCCCGCAGATCGAGAAGATGACAAAGGGGAACCGCAAGATCGGCCTCGGCGTAATGGGTTTTGCCGACCTGCTCATCGAGCTCGGCGTGCCCTACAATTCTCCGGCGGCGGCCAATGTGGCCGAAGAGGTCATGAAGTTCATCCACGAAGAGGCGCGCCGTGTGAGCGCGTTCCTCGCGCAGGAGCGCGGGGTGTTCCCCAACTTCAAGGGATCGGTGTACGACCGCGAGGGCGGGCTCAAGGTGCGCAACGCCACCGTGACCACCATCGCGCCCACGGGCACCATCAGCATGATCGCCGGCGCCTCAAGCGGCATCGAGCCGCTGTTCGCCATTGTCTATGAAAAAAACGTGCTCGACGGCCAGCACCTGCTCGAAGTGCACCCGGAATTCAAGCGTGTGGCGCAGGACGAGGGGTTCTATTCAGACGAGCTCATGAAAATGGTCGCATTCTCGGGCAGCCTCAGCAAGATCTACGGCATTCCACGCCGCATCCGCGACATCTTCGTCACCGCGCACGACATCGAGCCGCGGTGGCACATCAGCATCCAGGCCGCGTTCCAGAAATACACCGACAACGCCGTTTCGAAGACCGTCAACTTCAAGAATGAAGCGACCGCAAAAGACGTCGAGGAGGTCTTTCTTTACGCATACGAGCTCGGGTGCAAGGGCGTCACGGTGTACCGCGACGGCACCAGGAAAAACCAGGTGATCACCTCTGGCACGTCGGCAAAAAAGGGCGCGACCCAGACGGGCGGCGACATCGCCATACCCGGCACCATCCATCCGCGGCCGCGGCCGGCCGTCACACACGGCCGCACCTATAAAACGAAAACCGGGTGCGGCAACCTGTACGTAAACGTCAACGCCGACAACATCGGGCTGTGCGAAATTTTCACCCAGATGGGAAAATCAGGCGGCTGCCCCGCATCAAACTCCGAGGCGGTTTCACGGCTCATTTCCCTGGCATTGCGGGCCGGGGTCGATCCCAAGTCCATCGCGGAGCAGCTGCGCGGCATCAGGTGCCCGATCCCCACGTGGATGGAAGGCGAGATGATCCTTTCATGCGCCGACGCAATCGGTCATGTGCTCGAACAGGGCATCGCGGACTTTGAAGGCAAGACTGAAGGCGTGACCAGCGGGACCGTGGCGAAAATAAAATACACCGGGCTCGACCTTGGCTTCTGCCCGCAATGCCCGCAATGCGGCACCATGCTGGTGCATGAGGAAGGCTGCGCAACGTGCAAGACGTGCGGGTATTCAAAGTGCGGATGATCGCCACTTGTAAACCTCACTGCAAAGGCGCAAAAGTCGCAAAGAGAAATTTACTCCAGAAGATATTCTTATCCAACCCACCTTTGCGTTCTTTGCGTCTTTGCGGTGATTTGATATGAACTAGTGTAGCGTCTTAATCTCTTTCACCTCGGCAATTTTCCATTTGCCCTCAATCTTTTTCCAGGTCATTTCAATTTCGCGCGCATCATACTGTTTTGGGCCGCCCTGAAGATCGGTGCCGATTCCCTCCGCAGTCATTGTCGCGGTGGCGCTTGCGCGTCCCGGCGCCATGGTCAACGTCACGTCCTTAAACACCACCTTAAGCTCCGCCACCATGTTGATGCCCTGGGCAAATAACCCGCACACTTCATCGAGCCCGGTGATCTGGGGAACCGGCTCGCCCGGCGCTATGATACAGTCCGCTGCAATCACCTTCCTGAGTATGGCGACCCGCTTGAAAAGGTCGACGCCTTGTATCGTAATGCCCCTCGGCTTGTACACGGCCGCCGCCAAAAGGTCGAGGTTCTTGCGGATGCGGCGCTGGTCCCAGTCCTGCGTCATGAGCCAGATGATCATGCCGGCAACAAGGACAAGGACAATGATGAGCACATTTCTCTTGGTGTTCTTCAAAATAACGGTCCTCCCACGATTCTGCGTTTGTCAACGCGGCCCAGCGCATGTTCCTCGATCGCGGTGCCGCGATTATCACCCACGACAAAATATTCGTTTTCTCCCGTCACGACCTCGGGCATGTTCCATTGTTCGCGATGCACGACATAGGGCTCCTGAAATTCTTTACCATTGACCAATAGGATTCCGTTTCTGAAACCGATTCGTTCATTCGGCAGGCCGACGATGCGCTTGAAAAGCATAACGCGCGTCCCGGCCATTTTGATCGCCACCACATCCCCGCGCCGCGGCGGCCCGAACCGGAAGCGGAGCGTGTTGACAAAATTCACCGACCCGTTGGCATACGAAGGTTCCATGCTCGCGCCCCTGAGATGGACGGGAATAAACAGGTATCTGAATGCGATAAAAGCGATGGCAGCGATAATGATCGCCCGGACAAGCGTCCGCCGTGGAGATTTGCCGACGAGAAGACGGAGATACCAGGGCATGGAAGGTTCAGGTATATTCGATTTCAAAAGATGTTGCCGCTGCGAGAAGACTTTTGTCACGCGTATAAAAAGAGCACCGGGCCATCAGGGCCGCCGCAAGTAAATGAATGTCGACGAATCCCAAACCGATGCCATAGAGTCTATGACGATCGACAAATAAAAAATACTCATCATCTGATATTTTCTTAATAACGGGCAGATCATTCAATAAGGCTAATATGCTTTTTCTATTTTTAAAATTTCCGCACGCCAATTCACTTAGGATGAACGGATGGATTACAACTTCGCCGTCATCAAGCAAACGAATTAAAACTTCATCTGATTGCACGAAATGGTCAACCCAAACCGACGTGTCGGCCAGAATCACCTTCCACCAGCCCTTCTTCTCCTGATATATTTGAGATGCCTTTCCGAGCCTCCAAGCCTTGCCAATCTCTTGCTGCTTTCTCTTGAGATGAGGGACTCCAACCCCATTCTCACGAGAGATGTCTTTTCTTTAACCCCTGTTAATTCGGAAGCTTTTTTAAGGGTCTCCTCATCAATGATAAGCGTCGTTCTCATGCATACCCCCTTATGCATATAAATATGCATTATTCGAGCATATTATTCAAGACATTTTAGTGACGGCATCGTGGAGCATTTTTCAGCGCCTTGATCCGTTTAAGTTTTGAATTATTTTTTAAACAATCGGAAAATATGCCATGGCCAACCCCTCGCTCTCCCTTTATGTCCATGTTCCTTTCTGCGTTAAAAAATGCCTATACTGCGATTTTTATTCCGTCCCCTATGAAAAATTCCTCGCGGATGATTTTATTCAAACGGTGGTAAAAGAATGGGCTCTTGTCAAAAAAGAGAAGAATCTTGAAGATCCAACACTACAAACGCTTTTTATCGGCGGCGGGACGCCCTCTGTACTTTCCGTCGAACAATGGAAATCAATGCATCGGGCATTGACAAGTCAGTTCAATCTGGCTCAAGGTATTGAATGGACAATCGAGTGCAATCCGGATTCATTCACTCAGGAAAAAGCACAACTTTGGCATTCGATGGGCGTAACAAGGTTGGCTTTCGGTGTTCAATCATTTGTGGATGAAGAACTGCGGATTTTGGGCAGGCCCCATTTTGCCGGAGAGGCGTTTGCGGCATTACATTCCCCTGCGCTTCGACAATTCAATTCCATAGGGCTCGACATCATGTACGGCCTTCCGAATCAAACGATTGATTCCTTTGAAAAAACGCTTGCCGCCGCGCTTTCAGCGCAAATCGTGAAGCATCTTTCAGCATACGAGTTGACAATATGCGAAAATTCGCCGTTCGGCAGGGAGAAAAACCTCCCTCTGCCCGACGAAGACACCGTTTGCGACATGGCGCGCCTGATATTCAGAAAGTGCCGGGAGGCGGGATTTGAACGGTATGAAATCTCGAATTTCGCAAAGGAGGGACACCGGTGCAGGCACAACGAAGCGTATTGGAATCATGAGCCATATATCGGCTTGGGCCCCGGCGCGCATTCATACGTGCACCCAAAACGGTGGGCAAATATCGGGGATGTTAAAAAATACGTATCGATGATCAATGATGGAAAAAGAGCGATTGACTTTGAGGAAACGATCGATAAAAAGAAATTGGCGGATGAAATGATATTTTTAAGTCTGAGGACGAGTGACGGGTTGGATGAAAAGAATTTTTCCAAAAATACCGGGGAACAATTTTATTCGGGAAACAGGAAAAAAGTACTAGAGGATATGTTGCGTGAAAAACTAATTATTCATGAAAAATCAAGATGGTCCTTGACAGAAAAGGGAATGTTACTTACCGATAGCATTGTCAAGAAACTTATCTAAAAGCTGACCATTACTTTCCCGCCCTCGAAATCTTCAAAATCTCATATTTCAAAATCCCTTTCGGCACCTTAATCTCCACCTTCTCCCCCTCCGCGTGCCCCAGCAATCCCTTGCCCACCGGCGACGACACCGATATCTTGTCCTGTGCTATATCGGCCTCCACCTCGGAGACGAGCGTATAATCGATTTCTTCCTTTGTGTCAAGGTCCCTGATGCGCACGGTGGTGCCCAGTACGGCTTTGCCCTGAGGCAGTTCTCCCTCATTGACGATCCGCGAGCGCGAAAGCTTGTCCTCGAGTTCCCTGATTCTCATCTCGTTGAACGTCTTCAATTCATTTGCCGCCTCATATTCGGCGTTTTCGCCGATGTCACCGTGCTCGCGCGTTTCGTGCAGCTGGATGGAAATTTCTTTTCGCTTCACGGTTTTCAGCTCCGTGAGCTGCTCCTGCAATTTGTCGTAGGCTTCTTTGCTCATGTAAATGAGACCGTCGTCCACGCCGACCTCCGTTTGGTGGTGTCAGGCTTATAATAAAAAATTCCCCGCCCCCTGCGCAGGGACCGGGAATTTGCGTTGCCTGGCGTAAAATGTCCTTACGGTATAAATAAAAATTATAGGCTTTTGGCAAGTCAAGTGGTTTGATAAATATTTTGCGCGCAGCTGTATTTTTCTTGATGAAATCCGACCAAAATCCCGCTTTAATTTTCGGCCATTTTCAGCATCAATCCGTCTTGCATTTGGTTGACAAAATGAAAGGAGTTTTTTCCGAAGAATCCATAAAAAGACTATATATATGAATAATCTATAATTTATATTTTCATTATATGTATTTATCCCGCCTTCACCTTGATAACTTCCGAAATTACAAAGACTTATCTTTAGACATCCCCGAAAGAGGAGCCCTTTTTTCCGGCCCGAATGGAAGCGGCAAAACAAACCTGTTGGAAGCTGTTTTTTTGCTGTGCACAGCACGGTCCCAGCGCGGTGCTGCACGGGGCGATCTGATACGGTTTTCTTCGGATTATTCCTATGTGGAAGGCGTGTTCAGCAAAAAGGAAAACGGCGCCGAAACACAGGTTTCCATCGGGTTCAACCGCGAGCAAAAAGTGAGCATGAAAGTGAACGACCGCGCCATATCCTCCTTTTCCCAGTGGCTGGGGCACGGCATGGCGGTTTCGTTCGGGCCCGACGACCTAAAGCTCGTGCAGGGCGCGCCCCGGGAGCGCAGGAACTTTCTTGATATTTTCATCAGTCAGATAGACCCGGCCTATCTCGACTCTCTTATTATGTATAAAAAAAACCTCACGCAACGCAACAATCTCCTGTCAAAACGTTTCGCGGACGCCCAACTTGATGCCTACGAAGACGCAATGGTGCTTCATGGGGCGCCCGTCTTTGCAAAACGCCACGAGCTGTGCGCCGCCATGGCGCCGGTTTTTGCCAATTATTACGGCGAAATAAGCGGCGGCTCCGAATCGGCGGCCATGGAATACCGGCCTTCGGTGAAATGCGATTCCGGAGCGGAAAAAGACTGGAAAAAGGAATTTTACAGCAGCCTTAAAAACGCAAAAAACAGGGACATTCAGAACTGTTATTCTTCGGTGGGGCCCCACCGGGACGATGTTGCCTTATTCGTGAATGGAAACGACGCCAGGTCTTTCGCCTCGATCGGGCAATGCTCCACCATTTCCCTGTCGCTGCGCATGTCATCGGTGCTGGTAAGCGGCCGCTACCGCAAAGAAGCCATGATCTTTCTTTTTGACGACGCGGTGAGCTACCTTGACGCAATGAGAACCTCCCGCGTGTTCCCGCTGCTCGAACGACGCGGCCAGCTCCTCATTACCGCGCCGTCCAACCGGGAGCCCCGCCTTGCCGACATGCCGCATTTCACCGTTCAGGAAGGAGCCGTGACCGCCCGGTGAACGATTCAAGCAAACCTGAGAAAATCGGCGACATCGTGGAAGCCGTTTTATCCGAGCGAGGCTACCTGACGCCCTGCCGCGAATGGGGCGTGGTGCGCAGGTGGCCCGAGCTGGTGGGGAAAAAAGTTGCGTCGGTCACCGAATGCTCGCGGGTGGAGAACGGCGTGTTGTTCGTGCGCGTCGCGTCCGCGCCTTGGCGCCAGGAAATCAGTTTTGTCAAGCAGCACCTGCTCGACTCGATAAAAAAGGAAACGCCGTGCACCACGATCCGCGACATCGTGTTTTTCTGACATCGCAGAAAGGCATCTTCCATGAATGACCATGTTGCTGACCAAAGCCAGTACAGCGCGAAAAACATCAAGATACTCAAAGGGCTCGACGCCGTGCGCAAGCGGCCCGCCATGTACATCGGGAGCACGGGCTCGCCGGGGCTGCACCACCTCGTGTACGAGGTGGTGGACAACTCCATCGACGAGGCGCTCGCGGGGTTCTGCACGAACATCGATGTGACCGTGCACAAGGACAACTCGGTGTCGGTGACCGACAACGGCCGCGGCATCCCGGTCGACTGGCACGAGGAGGAAAAGATGTCGGCGCTCCAGCTCGTGCTCACCACGCTGCATTCGGGCGGCAAGTTCGACAACACCTCCTACAAGATCTCGGGCGGGCTCCACGGCGTGGGCGTCTCCTGCGTCAACGCGCTGTCGGTGTGGCTCGAGGCCGAGGTGTACCACGGCGGCAAGGTCCATTTCATGAAGTTCAACCACGGCGTGCCCGAGGAGGATGTCAAGGTGACCGGCACGACCGATAGAACCGGCACCACAATCCGCTTCAAGCCCGATGCCGCCGTGTTCGAGACCACCGAATACAGCTTCGACATCCTTTCCAAGCGCCTGCGCGAGCTGGCGTTCCTCAACAAGGGGATCACCATCACCATTGCCGACGAGCGCACCGAGGACAAGAAACACACGTTCTGCTACCCGGGCGGCCTCGTGTCGTTCATCAAGTACCTCGACGAAAACAAGGTCGCACTCCACGATGAGCCCATTTACTTCCACGAGGAGCGCGACAGCACCGACATCGAGGTCGTGATGCAGTACAACGACTCGTACGTCGAGAACATTTTCTCTTTTGCAAACAATATCAATACGGTGGACGGCGGCACGCACCTGGCGGGTTTCAAGCGGGGGCTCACGCGCGCCGTCAACAACTACATCACGAGTTACAACCTGCTCAAGGGAAACAACCAGCTCGAGATCAAGGGCGAGGACCTGCGCGAGGGCCTCACCGCCATCATCAGCGTCAAGCTTCCCAATCCCCAGTTCGAGGGCCAGACCAAGGGCAAGCTGGGCAATTCGGAGGTCGCCGCCACGGTGGAGGCGGCCGTGGTGGAGGTGCTTGGCGCGTACCTTGAGGAAAACCCGCCCGTTGCCCGGAAAATCATTGAGAAATGCATCAACTCTGCCATTGCCCGCGAGGCGGCACGCAAGGCGCGCCAGCTCGCACGGCGCAAGACGCTCATGGACGGCGGCGGCCTTCCCGGCAAGCTCGCCGACTGCCAGGAACGCGACCCGGAAAAATGCGAGCTGTTCCTCGTCGAGGGCGACAGCGCCGGCGGCAGCGCGAAAATGGGCCGCGACCGCACGTTCCAGGCGATTCTGCCGCTCAAGGGAAAAATCCTGAATGTGGAAAAAGCGCGCATCGACAAGATCCTCGAGCACGAGACCATCCAGGACATGGTTCAGGCGCTCGGCACCGGGTTCGGCGCGTCCGAGGACGAGGACGGGTTCGCGGGCGACAAGGTGCGCTATCACAAGATCATCATCATGACCGACGCCGACGTCGACGGCTCGCACATCCGCACGCTCCTGCTCACCTTCCTGTTCCGGCATATGACGATGCTGATCGAAAAGGGCTTTGTTTACATAGCGCAGCCGCCGCTGTACCGGGTAAAAGCGGGCAAGGACGAAAAGTACCTTTTCACCGACGATGAAAAAGACAGGATCGTTGAGGAATGGAAGGAAAAGAAAAACCTCACGGTGCAGCGATACAAGGGACTCGGCGAGATGAACCCTGACCAGCTCGCCGCCACCACCATGAACCCATCCACGCGCTCGCTCCTGCAGGTAAAACTCGAGGACGGCATCGAGGCCGACAAGGTATTCACCATGCTCATGGGCGAAGACGTTGAATCGCGCCGGAAGTTTATTGAAGAGAATTATTATAAAGTAAAGAATTTGGATATTTGATCTTCGATTTTCGCCTCACCCAAACTCCCCCGACCCCTCTTCCCCTCTCCACAAGTGGAGAGGGGAAGAGGGGTGCCCCGAACTTGACGAAGGGGTGAGGCGCGAACGATAAAATAAAATCAAACAAACACACTATGACCAAGCGCCTCAGCATACTCTTGACAAACGACGACGGCTACGACTCGGCAGGCCTCAAACAGATGTATTCCGCGCTGAACGCCGAGCACGACGTAGTGGTGGCGGCGCCGGAAACCGAGCAAAGCGGCATCGGCCACGCCTTCACCCTCGACCGGCCCCTGCATTACCGCGATCTGCCGGCAGAACTCGGGATGAAGGGGTATATCATCAACGGCACGCCGTCCGACTGCGTGAAGTTCGCGCTCAGCGTCCTGCTCAAGCATAAGCCCGATTTCGTGGTGTCGGGCATGAACATCGGCGAGAATTCCGGCATCTGCGCCTTTTATTCGGGCACGGTGGCGGCGGCGCGTGAGGGCGCGTTCTGGCGCGTGCCGAGCGCCGCCTTTTCCCTGTGCGCCAACGCGGGTAACTTCGTGGAGCCTTACTGCCAAAGGGCGCTCGCCATCTTCAGGGGCATCGCCGAAATCGGGCCGGCCGAGAACGGCAGATGCGTATTCTACAATGTCAATTTTCCCGGCTGCGCGCCCGGTAAATGCCGCGGCGTCAAGGTGACGCGCCAGAGCACCGCGTTCTTCGACGACCGCTACCGGCGCGTGGAGACCGCGGTGCAGCAACCCGGCTATGTGGTGTACGGCGACAAGAAGGACGTCGAGGAACTTGACACCTACGATTCGCGCGCGCTGATGAACAACTACATCACGGTTTCACCCCTGGGGTTCGACGCGACTGCCGAGTGGGCGCTGCCGCTGTTGGGCGGTTTGGAGGACCTATAATGTTTGATTTTAATCCTGAAAAAAGGGTTTACCGCCAAGATTATAAAGTTTTTCCAGGGTGTTTTAACTCAATCTGTTCTTGGTTCCTTTTGCGATCTTTGCGAAAAATCTTTTCAAATCAATACAAGAAAGTTCAGCCAATCCTGTCATAAGGAGACGGTTTCATGCCAGAAGACAACCAAGCCCAGCCCCAGCAGCAGCCCTTGAGCATATCCCCGGTGCTTATCGAAGACGAGATGCGCAAGTCGTATCTCGACTATTCCATGAGCATGATCACGGCGCGGGCGCTCCCGGACGTGCGCGACGGGCTCAAGCCGGTGCACCGCCGCGTGCTCATGGGGCTCGAGGACATCGGTCTCCAGCACAACAAGCCCACCAAGAAATGCGCCAACGTCGTCGGCCACGTCATGGCCAAATACCATCCGCACGGCGACATGGCCATCTACGACACGCTCGTACGCATGGCGCAGGACTTTTCCCTGCGTTATCCCATGGTGGAGGGCCAGGGAAACTTCGGCTCCATCGACGGCGATCCGCCCGCGGCCTACCGCTACACCGAGTGCCGCATGACCGCCCTTGCCGAGGACATGCTCGCCGACATTGACAAGGACACGGTTGATTTTGTGCCTAACTATGACGATTCGCTCAAGGAGCCGTCGGTCCTGCCCGCAAAGTTGCCCTTTCTCCTGCTCAACGGCAGTACCGGCATCGCCGTGGGCATGGCCACGAACATGGCGCCGCACAACATGAACGAGGTGGTCGACGGCATCGTGGCCTGCATCGACAACCCGGACCTTGGCGTGCTCGACCTCATCAACATCATCCCCGGACCTGATTTCCCCACGGGCGGCGTCATCTACGGCAAGAACGGCATCCTCGCCGCGTATAAGACTGGCAACGGCAGGCTCATCGTGCGCGCAAAGGCCGAGGTGGAGAAGGAGGGCGACCGCGAGCAGATCGTGGTGACCGAGATACCCTACATGGTGAACAAGTCCGCCCTGCTTGAGCGCATGGCAGAGCTCGTGCGCGAAAAGGCGCTCGACGGCGTCTCGTTTCTGCGCGACGAATCGGACCGCTCGGGCATGCGCATCGTGATCGGCGTTAAAAAGGAGAGCTTCGCCGACGTGGTGCTCAACCAGCTTTACAAGTTCACGAGCCTGCAGGACACCTTCGCCGTCAACAATCTCGCGCTTGTCAATAAGCAGCCGCGTCAGCTCCCGCTCAAGGACCTCATCATGCACTTCATCGACCACCGCCATGCCGTGGTCACGCGCCGCACGCAGTACGACCTTGCCCGGGCGCAGGAGCGCGCACACATCCTCGAGGGCCTCAAGATCGCCATCGACAACATCGACGAGATCGTCGCGCTCATCAAGGCGTCGCCGTCCACCGACGAGGCGCAGCACCAGCTCATGGAGCGCTTCAAGTTTTCCGAGGCGCAGGCGCACGCGATCCTCGAAATGAAGCTTGCCCGGCTCACCGGCCTGGAGCGGGGAAAAATCGAGAGCGAGCTCGCCGAGCTCGCCCGCCTCATCGCCGAATACAGTGCAATTCTCGCCAGCCGCGAGCGGCGCATGGCCATCATCAAGACCGAACTGCTCGACCTCAAGCAGCGGTTCGGGGACGCGCGACGGACGCAGATCGTGGATGCGTCCGACGAGGACATGGACATCGACATGGAGGACATGATTCCGGACGAGGACATGGTGGTCACCATGTCGCACGCCGGCTACATCAAGCGCTGTGCCGCCACCGCCTACCGCACCCAGGGCCGCGGCGGCAAGGGCGTGATCGGCATGGAGTCCAAGGACGACGATTTCGTGGAGACGCTGTTCGTTGCGTCGGCGCACACCCATATCCTGTTCTTCACGACAGCGGGCAGGTGCTACTGGCTCAAGGTGTACAAAATCCCGGAGGCTGGCAGGCAGTCGCGCGGGAAACCGATCGTCAACCTGCTCAGCCTGCGGCCGGAGGAAAAAATCGCGGCATTCGTACCTGTCAAGGAGTTCGACGAGTCGCATTTCATCATCACCGCGACGGAGCGCGGCGTGGTGAACAAACAGCCGCTTCTCTCCTATTCCAACGTCCGCAAGGACGGCATCAACGCCATGCACCTCGACGAGGGGGACCGCATGATCGAATGCAAACTGACCAACGGCAATAATGACGTCATCCTCGGCACCGCAAGCGGCCAGGCCGTGCGGTTCCACGAGAGCGCGGCGCGCGAGCTCGGCCGCAACACCCGCGGCGTGCGCGGGGTCAAGCTGGTCGGCGACGACCGCGTTGTGAGCATGGTGATCGTCGACGAATCGAACCAGCTGCTCACGGTAACGGAAAACGGCTTCGGCAAGCGCACGCCCGTGGCCGAATACCGCAAGACTAACCGCGGGGGCTCGGGCATCATCAACATCAAGACCTCGGAGCGCAACGGCTCGGTGGTGGCGCTCAAGCGGGTGAGCGACAAACACGACATCATGCTCATCACAAAGAACGGCATCATCATCCGCTGCGACGTGGGCAGGATATCGGTGATCGGCCGCAACACGCAGGGCGTGCGGCTCATCAACCTCGATGAGGGCGACAAGGTGGTTGATGTCGCGATCGTGGAAAAGCAGGCGGAGGCGGACAACGCGTCCCCGGCACAGGCAAACGGCATTCCCCAAGCACCTTTCAACGGAAACGCCGCAGCGCAAGCGGAACGCCATGGCACCGCCAACACGCCGGAGGCATGACGGCGCGGCATAGGGGTACCGCGGCAGGCTGGTCCTGATGAGGAGAATTAGGCTTGGGAGAGCTGCGGACATGCAATAAAAAAAGGCCGGCCTGTTCAGGTCGGCCTTTTTCCGTGAGCAAGAGCGTTATCGCGTGAGAATGATCAGGGTGGCTATGATGGATAAAATCGACGCGATCTTGAAAATAGAGTCCACGGTGTCCATAAAGGTCTTGAAATTGTTCTGGTATTCGATTTTCTGCGGCACCACAATCACGTCCCCGGGTGCAAGCGAAGCCTCCATGACATTCTCTTTTTTATTTGAGACGATCCTGCCGTTGGCCTTGAATATGTACACATTTTTCTGCGAGGCATTTTCCTTGAACCCGCCCGCCATTTCCACATAATACTTTGCTTTAACATTCACGTTGTCGAACCTGAAGGTCGCGGGATTGAACACCTCTCCGATGACCGAAACGGTGCCCATGAGCTTTGGTACGAATATACTGTCGCCGTCCTCAAGATTGAAATTCTCGTAATGGGCGGGAACAGTAAGGTCGATCACGATCCGCCCCGTGGATCCCTGCGACCGCAGTTTGGTCAGGAGCGCCATCTGCTGCTGCAGCAGCGCCTGCGCGTCGGCCGAGCTCTGCCCCTTTGAGGCAAGATCGGTCGAGAGCTTTACCACATCCTCTTCCAGCCGGTTCACGTACTCGTCATTTCGCTTCTGCTCCAGTTTCTGCACCGATGTCCTGGTCACCAGCGCCGCGGGAAGGTATGCTTCCGGTGTAAACCCTCCGGCCCGCTCGATGAGATGTCCCAGGGTTTCTTTTTCTAAAATCACATATTCACCGGGAAAAACGAATTCGCCCTTTAGCACGACCCGCCGTTCATCCTCCCAGCCTTTTTTGGTGCGGATGTAAACCCGGTCGAATTTTTTAAGCAAGATATTGTTCAGGGAATCGTCGTTCAGCGCGCAGGAAACGCAGAAGCTTATCTTTTCGGTGGACACGATTTCGCCGTTGTAGTTACGGCGGTAAATCTCGCCGTGCTGCGGACTTGCCTCTTCGGCAAGACCGCCGGCCTTGATGATGAGGTCGCGGACCTTCATGTTTTCAAGGAGCTTCTGCTGCCCGGGGTTGGTCACGGCGCCGTCGATGGTGACATTTCTCTCAGGCTCGAAATAATCGCGCGAGTAAATAACGACTTCGTCGCGCGGCTGCAGCGGAATGTTCTGGTCTGAAGCGTGGTCGTCCAGCGCCTTTTTAAGATTGAACGGGATGAGCCGGTTAAGGAACGAAGGCGGCTCCTGGCGCAGGACAAGGGCGTAGTCGAAGTAGGTCTCGGGCTGCAGAGCATGGAAATCGGGGATAATGTCGGACACCTTTATGCCAGGCTTGTATTCATATTTGCCCGGCCGCATGACGTTGCCTGAAAGATAAACGGCGTTCTTGTTTTTTTCGACAATGGGGAAAATTTTAATGACATCACCGTCCTGTACCTCGAAATCGGGAATAGATCCCGGGGTTTCCGACGTCAGATCGAGCACCACCTGAAACTGGTTGTCTTTGTAACGCTCGACCTGGATCCGGCTGACCCATCCGGTTGGTGAAACCCCTCCCGCCAGCTGGAGCGCTTCCTTGAGCGTGGTATTAGGTTTGATTTCATATAGCGCGCTTCGCCGCACGTTGCCCGCGATGGCGACCATCTTCTTCACAACCGGGACCATGATGACATCGCCCGATTTGAGCCGAAGCCGCGTGTTGTCGCTGCCCGACATGAGAAAATCATAGAAATCGACCGTAGCGATGGTGCTACCGTTCCGCTTGAGCTGGATGTTGCGCAGCGACCCGCGCCTTGTGGGACCTCCCGCCGCAAACAGCGCGTTTGTAACGTTTGACAGCCCACTTACGGTGTAATACCCCGGCGATTTCACCTCGCCGACGATGAACACACCGATAGATCGCAATTCACCCAGGGAAACCGTTGTCTGTACGCCTTCGATGTTCTGCACGCGGTCAAGGATGTTTTTCTGCAGCGCAGTGTAGGGCAGTCCCGCCACGGGCAGCGGTCCGATGCGCGGTATATTGATTTTTCCGTCCCTGTCGATTTTGAGCCGGTATTCCTCATTGATCCTCCCCCATAGCAGGACAATGACCTCGTCTCCGGTGCCTACGATGTAATCTGCAGGCGTTGCGCCGTAATCTGCGGGAACAAACGTTGTGGGTTTTGTGCCGGTAAAAATATCGAGTCCGAAAATCGTAAGGGTTTTGAGCAGTGAATCAGGATCGACAATCTTGTTCCGCAACATGTTCTCGTATATGGAAAAAATACCGGTCGAATCGATTTTCTTTCGGGCAGCTGTTGTGTCAAGTGAAAGCGTGGTATCCCGTTTAAGGGTGTCCTTGGGCTGGGCCTGCGTCGCCGCGACCCTCTTTTCCATTGTCTGCCTCAGGTTTTTTATTTCAACATCAGACAATCCTTTTTGTTTGAGGTATTGCATCAGGGCCAGGCTGTCTTTAAAATCAGCTTGGTATTGGGCAAAACATACCCCAAAAAGAAAGACAAAGATTAAGGTTGTCATTCTTGTCGTTGTTTTCATTCTCTTAAACCCTTACTTGAAATGGATGATATATCGTACATCACTATCAAGTGATTAATTATACCACTTTATCATAATTTACAATAAGAGACAATAAAAAAATAATTTATTTTCTCAATTTAATTGCGTTTAAATGATTGTCGGACCGGAAACTACTATTAGTTGTGCTTTTACAAGGCAAGAAAAACAAGAGGATCACAAATAAAGATGATTTTTATGGTGCTTTATCCCTCAAATAAATCTGCCACTTATCAATTAATTTCCCCCTCATAATTATACTTTGTAATATTCCCTATACCACGCCACAAATTTCTTTATTCCCTCATCAATGTTTGTCTTAGGAGAATATCCGAGTTTTGACAATTTTTGGATATCCGCCACCGTTGCCGGCACATCGCCGGCCTGCATCGGCCTGTATTCCATTTTTGCTTTTTTCCCAAGGTTCTTTTCAATCTCACCGATGAAATCCATGAGATTTTCAGCTTTGCTGTTTCCTATGTTGTAAATTTCATGCCGTACCGGATGCGAAAGCGCGAGTAAAACGCCCTCGACAATATCATCGATGTACGTGAAATTCCTTTTCATGTTTCCCTGATTAAAAACTTCAATCGGCCTGTTTTCAAGAATCGCCTTGGTAAAAAGAAACAGGGCCATGTCCGGCCTTCCCCACGGACCGTACACGGTGAAAAACCGAAGGCCCGAACAGTTGAGACCGTACAGGTGGCTGTAACAGTGTGCGGTGAGCTCGTTGGAACGTTTGGTGGCCGCGTAGAGGGAAATGGGACTGTCCACCCTGTCGCCCTCGGAAAACGGCAGTTTCGTGTTTCCGCCGTACACCGAAGAGGAGGAGGCATAAACGAAATTCTCAACCTGGTGATGACGCGCGATTTCTATGAGATTAAGAAACCCTTCGTTGTTCGATTTCTGATATGCAAACGGGTTTTCGATGGAGTACCGGACGCCCGCCTGCGCGGCGAGATGGCAGATTTTAGAAAACCTATATCGTGACGCGATGGATTTCAGTTCGTTATAATCGCAGATGTCCATCCGGTAAAAATGGAAGCCCCTGCAAGACTCAAGCTTTTTAAGACGAGCTTCCTTGAGCGATGGATCGTAATAAGCGTTCACATTGTCGACACCTGCGACTTCCTCACCCTGTCCGCACAGCCGCTTTACAACGTGGAACCCGATGAACCCGGCAGCTCCAGTGACAAGGATCATGCGTACTGCCTCCCCGTTTTCGGCCGCACCGTGCTGTCGGCGCCGTGGATGAGGGCGCCCCTGTCGAGCACCAGTTCACGGTAATGGTACTGCTGCTTGAGGTACACGTCATGCGTGGCCATGATGACCGTGGTGCCCCAACTGTTGATCTTCTGGAACAGAAGCATGATCTCCTTTGAAACGCCCACATCGAGGTTGCCCGTGGGCTCGTCGGCAAGCATGATCCATGGGTCATTGACAATGGCCCGCGCAATGCACACGCGCTGCTGTTCGCCGCCCGAAAGCTGCAGCGGAAAATACGCGCATTTGTGGGAAAGGCCGGTAAGGGCGAGCACCTCGAACACCTTCCGCTTCACCTGGCGCTCCCCGAGGCCCGTGACGCGCAGCGCGAAGGCGACGTTCTCGAACACGTTGCGGTCGGTAAGCAGGCGGAAGTCCTGGAACACGATGCCCAGCTTGCGCCGCAGATAGGGGATGTCCCGGCCTTGCATGTATTTCGAATCGTACCCGCCCACGAACACCTGGCCCTTGGTGGGGAGCTCCTCCATGTAGATATGCTTGAGGAGCGTGGTCTTGCCCGCGCCGCTGGCGCCGGTGAGGAACACAAATTCGCCCTTGTCAATAAAGAAAGACACGTCGGTGAGCGCCTCGAAGGCGCCGCCGTACGATTTCGTCACATGAGAAAACTGGATCATGCGCCGTCCTTTTTCCGCAGCAGAAAATGCACCCGCTCGGAGCAGGCGGTGTGCTTTTTAAACGAGAAATCGTCCCACATGCCCAGGATATCGAATAGCCGCGGGGGGACAAAGCCCTTTATGACGTTCACGGGAAACACCTTTTGCTCGTGGTGTTCCATGCTCTTGGTATACAGGCAATCGTCGCTATTGTCAAGCGACAGCGCAAGCGCTCCGGCACCATCGTCCCGCGGCGCGGCGCCTGAACCGTTGTTGCGGCTGAAAATCGTGAAGTCGTTATACTGCATGTTCTTGAACGGCTGATAATAGCTGTGCCTGAAATAAAAATGCTCGCCGAAATCGTCGGCGTCAACGTATTCGTTGAAATTGGCGGTCGAATTATACACCGTGGTCACGTCGAACAGAAAAAGGCCGTCCCGGTAGAGGTGCGCATAAACCTCCGAAAACAGCCGCTCATATTCCGCTTTGTCCAGCAAATAATTGATGCCGTCGTACAGGAAGAGAACGAGGTCGAAGCCGGCCCGACCCCTGAGCGGGAGCAGCCGGCCGTCGGCGCAGACCACGTTTTTGAGGCGGCGCCGCGCCTGGACGCACATCGGATGCGAAAGGTCGGAGGCGATGTAGTGAAACCCCGCAGCGCAGAGCCGCTCCCCCAGCATGCCCGTTCCCGCCCCGATTTCAAAAATCGACGGCCGCGCCGCCGCGCAATATCGATGGATGATTTCTTCGATAAGGGAGTGCCACCGGTGGTATCCGACATGCGCCATGAGCCGGTCGTAGAGCGGGGCAAGTGCGCGATAGTTCACGGACATTATAACCTTATGTCAACGTATATCTCGCGGCGCCATTTGCTGACAAGGTCGATGAGCTTCTTCTGCGCCAAGATTTCCCGCGTCTTGTCGGCGAGCAGTTCGTAGTCGTCTTCCAGGGTAAGCTGCCTGGTTTTCTTCCGGTCGTCGAGGCGGTAGAGCGTGATCTCATTACCGTCGCGCAGCGGCTCGCTGATGCCGCCGACCGGAAGGCTGTCGATCACCGCACGCAGCGCCTCGGAGAGGCTGAACAACGGAATCCATCCCATGCGCCCCTTGTGCGCCCGGGACTCGGCGTCGGTGGAAAGGAGCTTCACCGCGGCGGCAAAATCGTCACCGGTTTTCGCCGCGGCCCTCACCGAGTCGAGCCGCGCCATGATTTTAACGACGGCCGCCTCGGGCGGCGTCACGCGCACGAAAATCTGGCGCACGTGCACCATCTGGTCCTTCTTGGCAACCACCTGCACGATGTGGAACCCCAGCCGCGATTCGAACACGTCGCTGATCTGGCCCACGCCGAGCGAGAAGGCGGCCTCCTCGAATTTGAGCTCGCTGAGGGTGCCCTTGGCCACAAACCCGAGGTCGCCGCTGTCGGCCGCGGACGCGTCCTCCGAATACTGCTTGGCCAGCGCGCCGAAATCTTCGCCCTTGTCAAGACGCCGCTTGATGCCGCCGATCCGGACATAGGCGGCCTGACGCAGGGAATCGGCCGTGGTGAGCGTCACGGTGATCTTCGACAGCAGCACGCTCTCGCCGATGGCGGGAAGGCTGTCCTTGTAGTCGCGGTAGAAAGTCTGTACGTCGTTCTTGCTCGCGTTCACCTGTCCCACGTAGAGCTGCTGCACCTTCTGCTTTATCAACTGCTCCTGCACCTGGCTTCGTAGCTGCGCCTTGAACTTGTTAACGCCCATGCCGTATTTGTCCCTGAGCTCGTGCTCAAGCGCGTCCATGGTCATGGAGTTCTGCTGGAGGATCTGCGCGATATGGCCGCTCACCGCCTGGTCGACCTCGGTCTCCTTCACCACGATGTTCGAGTCCTTGGCCGCATGCACGATGAGCACCTTGCCGTCGATCAGGTCTCCCAGGTATTGCTTCCGCAGGCCCTTGATGCCCGCGGTGTCGGGCTTCTCTCCCGCGGCGGTCTGGCGGGCGACGATATAGGCGTCGAGCTCCGAAAGGAGGACCACCGAATCGCCCACGACCGCGGCGATGCCGTCGAGCCGCTCGAGCGCAAGGGAAGCCGCCGCCAACACCAATAAAAAAGAAAATGCCGTTCTTAGGTTCACGGCGTCACTCCTTGATTTCCTGGGTTGCTGTGTCGGAAAGCGTGTCCGCCGTTTTCGGCGCGGCAGCCTCGGCAGGGGCGTTTTGGTGCTGGTCGGCGATCACCTCGAGGTGCGTCTCCACGATCATTTTGGTGCGCAACGACGCGATGAGCTGCTCCACCGCGGCGTTTTGCATTTTTGCGGCGAGGATGTTGGTGATGTCGTCCCGCACCTCGTCAAGCTTGCAGAGCGCGCCCTTGGGCTGCTTGTCGAGCACCCGCACGATGCAGTAGCCGACGGCGATCTTGATGACGCCGGTGGTCCCGTTCACCGGCGTGGCGGCCACCTCCTGGGCAAGCTCGGGCGGGATCTCGTCGAGCTTGACATACGGTATATTCCTGTCGTCGGGCGGCGGCACTTTGGAATACTTCGCGGCGAGGGACATGAAATTGTCGGCCGTCACGAGGCCGCGGACCTTGCGCGCGGTTGCGGCGTCGTCGCACACGATCTGCAGGTATTTCGCCACGTTCTTTTCGCGCACGAACCGCGCCTTGTTCTCGCCGTAGTATTTTTCAATGAGGCTGTCGGGCACGCGGATGTCCTGCAGGGGGACGGCATTGCGGCTCGTGAGCTCGGCGCACAGCAGGTCTTCCTTCATGCGCCGCAGCCGCTCGCGGATGGTTTCCTCTTTGTCTATTTTGAGCCTGAGCGCCTCGTGGTACAGGATCTTGTTGTCGACCCACTGCTTCACGTAGTTGACGATCTGCTCGCGGGTGATGAAATCGCTGTAATCGGGCGGGATGCTCTTGTACAGTTCGTCAAGTGTCAGCACCGACGATCCGACGCGCGCGATCACCGGGCTCGCGGGCCTGCTTTTGCAGCCGGCGCCGGCAAGCGTGATGCAAAAAACCGCGGCAACGGTGCGGAACATAAGGCTCAATGGTTTCATAGGCGTGAAAAAAAATACATGATGGGGCTGGGCAAATCCATGCGCTTTATGCGAGCGGCGCAAGCACGTCCCGCGCCTCGAGCGCCTGCTCGCGCACGGTCCTTGCCGAAAGAGCGGTGCGCAGCTGCACCGGCTCGCCGTTGACGATCTCGAAACGGCGTTTCGATTTTGAAAAAACGCGGCCGATGGCGTCGCGCACCGCCGCGGCCTCGCCCTCGAAGAACATGCCCAAGATGCCGTCCTGGGCAATGCTCACCTTCGAACAGCCGGCAACGCGGCCGAGCACCTTGATCTTCATGAGCAATAAAAGCGACAGCACGCTTTCGGGCATGGGGCCGAACCGGTCGGCGATTGCCCGTTCGACTTCGTCAACGTCTGCGGCCGATTTCGAGGCCGACAGCTCCTGGTACACCGCGATGCGCGCGCCGCCGTCCTCGATGTAATCGGTGGGAATGTACGCCTCGAGCGGGATGTCGAGAACAAGCTCCTTTTCCTTTTCGGCGGGTTTGGCCTCGCCGCGCAGTTCCTTGACCGTCTCCTCGAGCAGCCTGCAATAGAGCTCGAATCCCACGGCCGCGATGAACCCGTGCTGCCGCACGCCCAGGATGTTTCCCGCGCCGCGTATCTCCAGGTCGCGCATGGCGATCTGGAACCCGGAGCCCAGGTCGGTGTACTGCTCGAGCACCCGCAGGCGCCGCAGCGAAATCTCACGCGCCTCCTTGAACGACGGCGCGAGGAAATACGCGAACGCCTGTTCCGAGCTGCGCCCCACGCGTCCGCGCAGCTGGTACAGCTGCGACAGCCCCATGGTGTCGGCGCGGTTCACGATGATGGTGTTGACATTCGGGATATCGAGCCCGTTCTCGATGATGACCGTGGACACGAGAACGTCGTAGCGCCCGGCGATGAATTCCTTCATGATGCGCTCGAGCTCGCGCTCGTGCATCTGCCCGTGCGCGCACACCACCCGCGCACGGGGCACCAGCGCCTCGATCCGGTCGCACACCCCGCCGAGCGTCTGTATGCGGTTGTGTACCGCGTACACCTGGCCGCCGCGCTCGATTTCGTTTTCGATCGCGGTCTTCACGATCTCGTCGTGGTATTCCATGACGTGCGTCTCGATGGGCAGGCGGTTGCGCGGCGGCGTGTTGATGATGGAAAGGTCGCGCGCGCCGATAAGCGACATGTGGAGCGTGCGCGGGATGGGCGTGGCGGTCATGGAAAGCACGTCCACCTTGTACCGGTACTGCTTGAGCCGCTCCTTGTGCCGCACGCCGAACCGCTGCTCCTCGTCCACCACGAGCAGGCCGAGGTTCTTGAATAAGAGGTCCTTGGACAGCAGCCGGTGCGTGCCGATGAGGACGTCCACGACGCCGTCCTTGACTTTCGCGACCACCTCGCGCTGCTCCTTGGCCGACAGAAACCGCGACAGCATGGCGATGCGCACCGGAAAATCCGCCATGCGCTCCCTGAACGTGGCGAAGTGCTGCGCCGCGAGGATGGTGGTGGGCGCGAGCACCGCGACCTGGTACCCGTCCATCACGGCTTTGAAGGCCGCCCGCATGGCCACCTCGGTCTTGCCGAAGCCAACGTCGCCGCACACGAGCCGGTCCATGGGCTTCTTGGACTCCATGTCGGCCTTTACTTCCGCGATTGCGCGCGCCTGGTCGGGCGTCTCCTCGTACACGAAGGCGTCCTCGAACTCCTTCTGCCACATGGTGTCTTTTGAAAACTGGATGCCCTCGTAGTACTGGCGTTTGGCATACAGCTCGATGAGCTCCTGCGCCATCTCCCGCAGCGATTCCTTGGTGCGCGCCTTGAGCCGCTCCCACGCTGCCGTTCCGAGCTTCGACAGGGCCGGGACAACCGACTCCTTCCCGATATATTTCTGCACCTTGTGGAAATCCTCAACCGGAACGCTGAGCCGGGCGTTTTCGTGATAGGCGATCACCATGCAGTCGCGGCCCGCGCCGCCCGCTACGATGTGCTCGATGCCCACGAACTTGCCGATGCCGTGGTCGATGTGCACCACGTAATCGCCGGGCGACAAGGCGTCGTATGAGGGAAGGGCGGCGCCCTGCCGCTCCTTTTTGTGCACGATCTGGCGCGTGGGCTGCCGGTTGAAAATCTGCAGGTCGGTGTAGTACAGCCGCCGGTTTGTTTTGTCGACAAAGCCGCGCGAAAGAAACCCGGTACATACCTTTACAAAAGGGCATTGCTGGCCGATCAACTCAAGGAGCCGCTCCGCGTATCCCTGGTTGCCGCACACGATCACGGTTTCGTCGCCCGCCGCGTTATGGGCGTTCAAATCGGCGATCAACGGCTCCATGGCTTGCGGAAACGCGGGCTGCTCGGCCATGGCGCAGGCATGTGTCCATGCGGCATCGCTGCCCTCGGCCGTGCCTACGAACACCCGCGCAAAAAGCCCGATGGCGTCCGTGATTTCCTGTTTGGCAATGAGCAATTTTTCCGGCGGCGACACATACGGCCGGAACGCGGCCGGCACGCGCTCAAGGTGGCGGGAGTAATTCTGCACGCATTCGTCAAACCGTCGCCCCGGCGGCAGAAGGTCGTCCCATACGAAAACGGCATCGCCCGGCAGATAATCGAAGAGCGTTGCCTCGGGCAGCGAGAACCAGTGGAAAAACCATTCGATGCCGTCGTGGTCCAAAAGTGTTTTCCACTGGTGAGAAAGCTTTGAAAACCCGCCCTCGTCGCCGTGCTTGTCAGTCGCGAATTTCCCGAGTGCCGCAAGACCCGTTTCGATCTGGCCGCCGGTGATGCAGTATTCCTTCATGGGAAAAATTTCCACCGATTGCCGCACCTGCGTGGTTTTCTGGGAAAATACGTCGAACTCGCGGATCGACTCGATCACGTCGCCGAAAAATTCCAGCCGCACCGGGCCGTCACTGATGAACGGATAGATGTCCACGATGCCGCCGCGCACGCAAAAGGTGCCCAAGTCGCTCACCACGGTCTCGCGCCTGAACCCGTTGTCGGTGAGCCACGCCGACAGCGTTGCAATCGATATCTCCCGTCCCGTGTCGAGCCTGATGATCCTGTTGAAAATCTCCCTGGGCGGCGGCACCTTCTGAAACAGCGCCGCGTGCGGCGCCACGTACACCGCCTTTTTGCCGTTTAACAAATCGGAGAGCACCCGGATCCTGCTCTCCACCACGGGCCCGAACGGCGATTTCATATTGTACGGAACTGCATCGCGCGACGGAAAAAGAGCTACGGAATCCTCGCCGAGCAACGACGCGCATTCGGAAGCGAGCACCTCGGTCCGCTTGCTGTTCTCCACGCACACGAGAACGGACTTGCCCGACATGGCAAACATGCTGGAAACGAGAAACGCGTCGCTCGAGCCCGCGCAGCCGGTGAACAGGGCCGACTCGGGCCTGCGGCCGAGCCATTCGGCGATGCCGGGGAAGGTGCCGCGGGAGAGGAGTTTGGAAAGGGGGTCTATGGGCATGGGTGATTCCGATTTAGCAAATTATACCAGGAAAATACCTAAAGGGATAGATACCTGTGTGGGAAACCCGGTAGTCAATAAGCAAAAATAATTCTTGGAAGATTGATGACGCGGTTGATAGAAGCGTTGAAGAGTTGCCACAAGAAAAGTGGCTATTTTCAAGCACCCTTCTCCTGCTTAAGGTTATAAAATGGCTTGAACTCGGGTTGCCTTGTCGCCGTATGCAAGCGGCGTTCTGAAAATTTACGTTGACGGCATGCTTGATGATTCAACCGCTTCCCTCGCTCCTTTGGAAACACAATTCGGATCTTCAGCGTCTTTGCAAATAGGATATTGTCCCGCTGGCAGCAGATTCATCGGCAAACTGGATGACATTCGAATCTACAACAGGGTCCTGTCGGACGCCGAAATAGCGGGTGTCCATTCGTTATCAAATTGATTAGAGAAATTTCCTAACTCCTTCGCTCCGCGGCTTTGTTGGCATAATGAAGAAAAACGGCCCCCGGATAAAGCGCGCCGCATGTGGTCCGGCGCGCCGGCGCGTTCTAAAATCCCGTCTTTTTTTTACAGGGAATTTGAGACATCTGAACTGGCTGGCAGAAGCAACATCAATCCGGGCACGCTTAATCCTTGATTCCAGCCGGGCTTAATGTTTACAGGTTTCAAGCAGGAAACTATGAAGAAAGAAATTTGACCTGTCCACACTATTGGCACAGTCGGAACCATTTTCTTCCAGAAAACACTTGAGGATTCTCACGGCAGCCTGTGATATCACGGCGGCAGCGTTCAATGATGTTTTTGATGTTTTTAACTTCCATGCGGCGTTACCGCTTTCAATGAATTTCTACTGAACTTGTATTTTTTCCAACTATGATCCGTGAAACTTTAGAAATCGTGGAACCTCGTCCCAACAGATCAAAATGCGGTATGCATGGAGAGATTGGAACCGGAATAAAAAATTTAGAAGAACGCTGTATTATTTGCGTTGTTGGTTTTTTATTAATTGTAAAACTCCAAGTTGGAGACCAACCAGACGTCATAATCAAAGTAGGATCCATAATTATTACATCGCACACATGCCAATAATAGGTATTTGGCGGAAGAACAACCGTGTCTTGAGTTTTCACCGTTGTCATGACAAAAAGTGAATTCGTGCTATCTAGAAGACCGATACAATTCGGGATTGTATCATAAAAAGATTGTGTTTTACCGAAAGAAAAGTTTGTGTCTAAAGAGATTTCAACCTGGTACATAATGATACCTATACGCGGCACCCAGACAAAATTCCATACAGCAGAATCCATTGTTATGCCATTTGCGGGGCTTATCAAATATGGACTAGGTAAGACGTTTTGCCCCAGGATTCGCATAGTGAACATCAATAGGATTATTGCCATAATTCTGTAATTTAGCCGTGCTTTAAAGCCCACAGCAAGCTCCTTATTTTGAGGTACTGATGGATCTGTCTCCCAAATATATGGCAAAAAGCAGAGAGAAGCAATTTTTTTTCACTGCTCCAACAGTCAATTTTTCAACATGCTGTTGTGTATGCCGTAGTATCTGTAGTGCCCTTTTAACTCCGTTATCAAATACTTTAGTTGCTGTTTTTTTCCGTTTGGGACTTCTACGATTGAACAGGATGGATCGAGAACCGGTTCAGCCATGGAGAAATATAAAATGGCTGAGGTCGCTTAAACATATATCTCGAAATAAAATGTTTTCTGGCGGGAAACATTTTCTTAGAGAGGCACTCAAATAGTCTGGATGTTGGCCTTTTGCAAGGGTATATATCGAGTGAAGGTGAGATCTATTGGGATAGCGCCAATATCACCACTCTTGGAAGGGATGCTCCTATGCGAACTTTTTTAGGTATTACCTTAGTATCTGGAAATAGCCTGATTGAGAATGATGTTTCCCATTTGTCTTAGAGAAAAAAATGTGTCATGCCCATTAGTTATGGTATTTAAAGTGTCCGGTTTCGAGTCCGGTATTAAAGCGTGTTTAAGTGTACTAAAGTGCGATTGATAAAAATTCTGAAAGTGAATTACCCCGCCCATAGGGCGGGGCTTCTGTAATAAAATGTCAAAACATGAAAATTGTTGGACGCCATTCATCCCCATTTACAGAACGGAGTATTCCGTCATTTTCTAATAAAAAAAATGCCCATTTTCCACTGATATTCGAAGGAAAACAGGCATTTTATTTTTGAGCTAGGCGGGATTCGAACCTGCGACTCTCGCCTTAAAAGGGCGATACTCTACCACTGAGTTACTAGCCCATTGCTGATGCCGGCGCAATTTAAAAGTGATATAAAATATATCTCCTGCAAGAATTTTTGCAATGATTGGAGCTTCCAAAATCATTTGAGATGGGCGTTCCCCTCCCCTTCGCCAGGGCTCAGGGTCGGGTCGGCCGTACCCCTTCGGGTGCTTCCAAGGGTCGTCGTCCTTCGGCTCGGGCTGCCCGGCGCGAGGCCGCTTCGCGGTGCGTCCGGGCAGCACCACGCTTTAGCGCGGCCTCCGGTCCTGCCTAACGGGGCGGCGCGCTTCCAGTTAGTCAATGAGCAGCTGCGGCGCCCATCCAGCACCGAAAATCAATCAGCAATACCAAATTCGCAAACAACCTTCTGCCGATACGACAGAGGGGGAGACTTTCCCCACCAGATAATTTTGATTATTGTTGTTATTTACAAGTACGCCTTCACCTGCATCGACAAAACGTGCAGTCCGGTCGAGTTATAATAATTCTTCCCTATCTCCCCATGGTACCTCAGATCAATCGTAAAATGCGAGGCGAAGTCTACGTGACCCGTCGCCTCGATGGTGTGGGTGGTGCCACTGGCAAAGCCCTGGGCGATGCGGGGGTCCATGATGTTATTAAGGCCGACGGACGAATAGGCGTATGAGACCTCGACCTGGCCCTTGTTGAACACCTGCCACTGCACGCCGGGAACGATCCGGTAATACCAGCCGCCATTGGCGGCCGAGTCCTGGAACGCCCAGCCGCCGGCCTCCTTGCAATACAGCGTAAGCGGGTGCAGGGGATTGAATTTTTCGGTGAGCATAGCGTGCCGGTCGCCGATGTCGTAGCCGCTTTCCTTGTAGGAATCTTTTCTCCACAGCTCCAGCGTGCCGCCCTCGATGCCGGCAAACCACGGTTCCTTTGTCCGGTCCAGCCCGAGGCCCCAGTCGATGCCCTGCTCGTAGTAGTCGGTTAATTTTTTAGAAAACGGCTCGGCATACAGCTTGCCGTGAAGACCCTTGAGGCTGTCGGGCGCCCATTCGACATTCTGGCGATACGACAGGTCCGAAACCTGCAGGGCCACCGAGTCCCCCAGCTGCTTGGCCGAGAACAGCGACATATACCCCGGCACCCACGACGCGGCAGGCAGGGGATTTGACATTGACAGATGCTCCTCGCAGGTGAGCGAGCCCATCCACGTCAGGTCGCGCAGGATGCCCTTCCCCGCTTTCTTGACAGGAGAGAACGACCAGTTAAGCAGGAGGCGCGTCTTGCGCGCCCTGCCCTGCTGGGTGCTGTCGTACACCTCGCGCTCCTGCAGGTAGTAATCGCCGTTCGCCTTGGGTATGTAGGTGTGGAGCGAATCGCTCCACACGGCGTCGCCGCGGCCGGGCTGCGCGTAGACCCCCACCTTCTGGTAGGAGGACGCCTTTTCGATGTTGACGCGGTATTCCTGGTGCGAGGTGAAGCCGCTTGACTTCGGCGACACGTCGCTCTGTGCGGTGACCAGCACGGTCGAGGTCTGCTGTGCGTTGAAAATGTCAAGATCAAGATAGTGGCTCGTGAGGTCCACCTTCCATGACTTGGTGACGGCCTTGGAAAGCGACTGGTCCCACGAGAAGCTCCGTCCGGTGTCCTGCGCGCTAAGCTCGCTGCCGGTTCCCTTCCGGTAAAGCTGGTACAGCACCGCTTCGCGCAGCAGCCACGGCGCCCAGGTCACGGTGGCGCCGGCGCCGAGCCGGCCGGAGTTGCCCGTGGCCTGGTCCATGCGCCATTCGTCGCCTGCCGAAAGCTGCCATGCGGTTCCGAACAGCGGGAACCGCGCGTCAACGTCGTCGCGCCTGGTGTTTTCGCCCCAGAGAAGATGGCGAAACAGGCTTCCCTGGTACTCGAGCGAATAATTCCTGAATGCCGTTGCCTGCGCCGCACCGCCGATCCGGTCCGTGTGGAGGATGTTGTCGTGCCGCAACTGGCCGTAGTTGAGCTCGGCCCACGTTCCGGGCAGGATTGTTCCACCCGCGCTGGCCTGCCAGTTCTGGCGCAGTCCCGTGCGCATGTCGCTGGTCGTGTCGTCCCAGGATTGGCGGCCCTCGTAGGTGCTCACCACCTCCCGGGTGAAGTTGGGCGTGATGTACTGTTGGCCTGCCGAAAGCCAGAGCGAGCGCTTGTCAAATGATTTTCTCCCCAGCAGCAGGCTGGCATTGGATGCGGCTCCTCTATTGTCGTTGTCGTCTTTCGACGAGGCAAGGTTTTTGTCCTGGTCTGTTCCCGCAATGTCAATATCCGCCGAGACCAACTTGTGCGGCGCGAGAGACACCTTTATCTCGCCGTTTGCCGTGCCCTGCGGAAGCGGGAGCTGCGTGGAATCGGTGGCCGTGCCCAGCCCGGGCCCTACGTATTTGTAAATAGCGCCCGGTATCTCGGGGTGCGCGTTCTTGGCCGCCGTGTCGACCGCATAGGCGCCGTTTCCCTGTCCCCGCTCCGAAAACCACACCGCGTAAAACCCGGCGTTCTGGCCCGGCTGCTTGGGATCGTACGGGGTGAACACGTAATGGCTGTCGCTGAGGGTGTACAGCGGCCGCACCTGACTTTCCTGCGCCACCTCCTCGGGAGCGATGAGGCGGCCGCTCGGGTGCTGCGGCGGGACGTCGCCCGCCTGCGCTATGAGCGCCATGTCGCTGGGGGAAATGGAATTGTCGAGGGGACGGTTCTTGTCGTCGCCCTCGTACCAGAACCCGCCGTCCACCTTCACCGACGAATCGGGCAGCGCCCCAGACACGTTCGCGCCCGCCAGCATGCGCTGGTAATCGAACAGCCGGTACTGGTATTCCACCCGGATGATGTCGTCGTCGCGGATGAGGGTCTTGGGGGTGAAGGTGATGGTGCCGAGATCGTAGTTCACCGTGAAATCGGCCTGGTCTCCCTCAGCGGTTTTCTGGCCGTTTACCGTGAGCGAAACCGTGCCGCGGATCGGCATGATGAAGCTCTGTTCGCCCTCGCCGGTGAGGTAATAGGGTCCCTGCAGCCCCGCCTTGCCCTTGATGGTCTGGATGGTGTACTTGCCGCCGCAGATGGCGCCGAACGCCTTGACGCTGTACCGGGACGAGGCAATGCCCGCGAATCCCGGTTTGCCGCCAGGCTCGCCGCCCATGTACGCTGCGGAGATGCCGGTGAGCTTTTTCTGGTCGCCGGTGAATATGCCCGTGAGCACTGGCCAGTAGGCGTACTGGTCTCCCACCACGACCGAATAGTGCGGGTTGTCAAGCGCGACATAGATCCGGTCGAAATCCGAGAGCTCGCGCGTTCCCTCGATGTTCGTGCCCTGGTCGGTGAGGTGTCCCGACAAAACGGTGTGCGGCGCCAATTCGCCCGACAGGCTCACGTCGAGCGCCTGCTCGAGGTTCATGCTGCCCGCGGTGCCCACGCTCACATTGACGCTCTTGTACCCGCTCAGCGTGACGTTCTGCTCCGCGAATTCCTCGGCCTTTGCCCTGAACAGCGAATCGCGCACGAGCACCACGGTGTCGTGGAGGCCGGCAAAGCGCTTTTCAAAAAGGGAATACAGCCGCGGCATGCCGAAATCGCGGGTGACGCACTGGACGCGGAGCGTTACGCCCTTCTGCACCGGCTCGGAAAACAGGAGGGAATTAGATTCGTCAATAAAGGTGAACGAGGGGACGTACAGCGATTCCGCCGGCGCACGGCCGGCGCTGTCCTTTACCGATGCGGATTTCAGCGTGACGCGGATCGTCGCCGTGTCGATGAAATATCGTCCCAGCGGATACGGCCCGGGGCCGCCGTTGCCGACAATGGTGGTGTCGAGGCCGGCGCATAACCCGGCCGACACCGCAAGGCAAAAAACCAATCCTGTCCTGAACGTAGCACTATTCCTTATTTGATTGGGCCGTCCTGACAACGGCGTTAAAAACGGTATCGCTAGAATTTGCGGCAACGGGCCTGGGGCCGGTGCATTCCCGATAGGGAGGCTTGATCTCACCGTTGTTCCATACCACCGTGATGTTGTCTGCGCACGGCGCAAAGAACTGCGGCCTGCTCGGACCATAGACGGCAACAATGGGAGTGCCGAGTGCCGCCGCCGCGTGCTGCGCAAAACTGTCGAGGCACAGCAGCACGCACGCCTGTTTCAGGAGCAACTCCAGTTCGCCGAATGTAGGGAAGACAATCCGGCACGGTGCCTTGAGCCGGGAAACAATGGCATCCGAAACCGGCGCGTCGTCCTTCCCGCAAATGATGCGCGTCTCGAGTTTCTCCTGCGCCATGAGCCGGTCGATCACCTGCGCGAATTTCTCGGCCGGCCATTGCTTTTCCGGATTGAACGTGCCGGGATGGACGAGCACCAGCCTGCGGCCCGCCGCAGGCCCCGGAACCGGAATAGTTTCTTTTGTCAATGCCGGCCAGAGCGGCTTGGCGCATGGTTCCGCGTCGCGGCCGGTGATGCAATGAACAAGGTGCGACCACCGCGCCGTGAGATGGCGGCAGTTTTCGGGCGTGGCATAGGCATTGGTGCACCACGGCCCGCCGCCGAAATCGCTGAACGATATCCGGCGGGGGATGTTGCAGGCGAGCAAAAAGGCAAGCCCGCGTATGTCGCCGACCAGATCGATCGCCATGTCGAAACGCTGGCCGCGTATCCGACGGACGCAGGCATATACGGCGCGCACCGATCGCACAAATGGCTGTTTGAAAAGCCAGGGAGGGGAAAACGGGACAAACCCGTGCACCCATCCGCTGGCGCACAAAAACTCGCACGCCGATTGACGGGTGATAAGGTGCACCTCACTGTTTGTAAACGCCGTGCGCAGCGCGGCAAGGGTATGGGAATATTGCAGCGTATCGCCCAAAAGATAGCCGTCCTGTATTAAAATTTTTTTAGGCGGGTTTTGCATTTTTTTTGACGGATAGAAAAGAAAATTGAGGACGCGGAGTGGAATCCATAAAATAAAGGAAATAATGAATGACAGGATGATAAAGGATCGCTTA
>DATJAL010000008.1 GCA_035516255.1 Chitinivibrionales bacterium
CTGGATGTATACCGGCACCTTGCGGTTGTTGTCATCCGGATAATTCTTATGCGCCTGGTCGGTCACCTGACTGTCTATGGATATTGACAGATACTCATTCGACGTGAGGTCCTTGCCGTTGAGCATGTCGAACTGGAGCGTACTGTCGTTGAGCAGGGTTGCAAAATGCAGAATACTGTCGAGCACACCGGGCACGGAATCATACCCGCCGCTGCTGTTGCGCTTCCATACGGTAAATACCAGCCCTGGAATGTTCGACAACTTGAATGACGCTCCGTCCTTGTCGAAAATCTTTTCGGAGAACGTCACGGTCACACGGTCCTGCGTCCTGTCCTCGGTATTGCCGATGGTCTTGGTGACCTTCCAAATCACCGGGCCCGCGCCGTCGGTGGTGCGGAAACCCTCGATGGTGTCCGCGCCCACGATGCCGGCGATGGACAGCGACGGCGTCCATGCGGTTTGCGGCTTTCCCGTGCTCGAATCCTCCCTGAGGTACAGGGTGAACACGCTGTCGGTGCGGCCAACGCCGCCTCCGATGCTGTCAACCTTGAACACGACGCTGCCGTAAGAAAGACCGATGGTGGCAACGAAATTCGAGTCGCTGGGAAGCGTCACCTTCCGGTCGAAATACAGCACGACCTCGTCGAGCAGGCCGTCGCCGTTAACGTCCCGGGTCACCGCAGAGTCGAGGGTGCCTTTGTGGCCCGTTATCTTGACAAAAACGCTGTCTGAAACATTTCCGGCCCCCGTGGCCCTGAGCCATCCGCTTTCGTTGTGCGTCGTGGCCGAGGCATCATAGAAAATCCGGGCCACGTTCACCGGGTTGTCCACCGGGTGGAGCGTGCCGGAAACATCCCAGGTGCTGTTTTCGGGCCCGCGCCTGTTGCCGAAGCGGTCGTATCCGTCGGCCACGATCACCTTGCTCCCGGTGGGATAGGCAAGCAGCAGCGGATCCGGAATATGGACAAAATTTATATCTTCGAGCGCGAGCGAATCGAGCGGCCCGGGCAAAAGCGTGAACGGAACGGTGCTGGCGAGGAGCCCGTTAAGGCTCACGAAGATCTGATGGGCGGTATCGCTCTTGTACGGCGCATAGTACAGCACGAATTTTATTGTGTCAAGGCCGTTATTGAAACATTCGCTGGTTTTTTTGGCGGCGGTGCCGACCTGCGTGATGAGCACGGTATCCCCTTTGTCATCAATATAAAAAGGCAGCGGCCGTTTTCCGCCGCCGGCGCCGAGCGCGTCCTGGTAGCTGGTCGAATCGCACCAGATACCCGGTACAAGGCCGTCCTTGTTCTGTATCCTCACCACGGCCAGAATCGTATCACCGGCGACGCGCTGCTCGGGCGGCGTAAGGAGCGAGATATCGATTGCGGTGGGAGGGCCGGGCGTGAAATTCACCGTCACCGTATCCGGCACCGTTGAATCGTTGTCCATGTATACCCAAACTATTCCGGTGCCGGGCGTGACCGGCGAGAAACTCCATTGCTGCGCCTGTCCCGGCGGCATGGGCGCGGTGTTGAGCCCCTGCGTCATTGCCCAATGCGTGACCACGGGCTCCCACAGCAGCGTATCGGAGCGGAGTCCAAGCACCTTGAGCGTGGTGTCCTGGTTCGTGTTCATGGTGAGGCTGCTAATGTCGGTGGAATCACGGACGACGATGCGCAGCTGACGGTAGAAAATATTGCTCACAATCACCTTAACCGTGTCGATCAGGTTGAGCGAAGCATAACGCGGCTCGATGTTTTTCGCGATGACGAGAGCCGTGCCAACCTTCGCGACCCTGGTAATGATCCCTTCTCCCGACAGCTGGACGCCGTTGGTCGCCTTGGCAATGGTGTCGGGATCGCTGCTCCAGAGCGTTTGCAGCGAATAGCTCACCCAGTTTCCGTACTGGTCGCGAAGGATTGCATACACGGTCTTGTTTGTCTCGTTGGCGTTTATCGTCACGCTGTCGGCGGGCATGGCCGCGTTGGGGCTCAGGTTCGGGTCTTTGTTCGCCTCGATGACGAGCTGCTTGACTGGACCGGGCAGAATAGTCAGGCCGATGGTGTCGGAATAGATATCGGTACCGTTTTTATACGTCGCCACGATCACCACGCTGTGGTGCGCCTTTGTGGAGTTAAAGGTCGCAGTATATCCTGTCAAGGGAGTGAGGGTGCCGAGTGTGGGGTCGCTGAGCTGCCAGCTGATGAGGGTGGCGCTCAGATTGCCTTCATACGCGCTCAGCCACACGCTGTGCTGGTCGAACAATTTGGCCACCAGCGGAAAATCAACGCCGGCAATCACGGTGGTGTCGTGCGGAAGCGGTTTGTTTGTCGCGCTCGGCGCGCCGGGCTGCGGATACAGCACAAGAGAGCGCGGCGCACCGGGATTGATCACCACCGGGATCGAGGTGGTGAGACCTTGAAACGTGGCGGTGATGGTTCCCCTGCCGGTGTCCGAAGGAGAAAACTGCCATGTGGCCTGCCCCGCAGGCGCGGCGATATCGGATTTAATCGTGCCGGAGGCGGACCATGAGCCGGGTACGTTCCCCCATTGTGGGTTCGCGATATGAGGCAATGCCTGCACGATGAGAATAGTATCCTGGTCGCTGGTCATGGTGAGTGATCCAATTTTGGCAGGCACGGCCTGCACCAAAACTACGATCCGTAAAGAATCGTAGGTGATGTTCGACACATAGGCCTTTATGGTGTCCATCAATATCTTCCCGGGGATGTCAAGCGCGCTGGCCCTTACCAATTCGGAATCCGAAACGCCGAGCTTGGTCACCACCCCTTCGCCCAGCGTCTTGTTGCCGGGCGCGGCGCTCACCACGCCGGGGGTCACGATCCTGATCGTGTCCCACAGCGTGTTCTGCGACTGGCCCACATAGTTCTGGAACTTATCGCGCAAGGTTGCGTACACGCTTTTACTCAAGTCGGCCGACCCGATGGTGATGGTCCCGTTTCCACCCACCGGGTTGTCCTTCCACGGGCTGCGGGTGAGGCCGTTGGGGTCAGCCTCTATGACTACATGGTCGGGCGGGCCCGCTTTCACATACACGGTATCGGAAACCGGGGGAACGGACTTTCCCGTGTTGGGATCGGTGAACGTAGCGGTGATGATGTACGTTATAAACGCTTGGACGGCGTAAAACGTGTCGACCGGACCGACCGTTGGGCTAATATAGCTTGTCGTCGTTGTCTGACCGATGGCGGTCAGGTTCCACTGGATATACGGGTTGAATTCGGGCCTCGTTTTTCCGAAATTGTCAACTACCGCACCGTAATAGGTCGCGATCTGCCCGGCCGCGAGCGTGTCGACCTTGGGAATCATGCTGAGAACAAGTTTTGCCGGCACTCCGGTGATAATATTCGTTGTGATTTTGATGTCTGAACCGACTGCCTGCCGCTCGCAATAAAAAACATCCAAGATAGCGGAATCGCCCTGGACCAATCCCAGGCCGGGCGCCAATGCGTCAAGATTGAAGTATCCCGCTGTGGTGCCGTGGATGCCGCCGAGGTCCAGGACCAGCTGGCCGTTGATGAACACCCATAGGTCATCATCTCCCTCAAAATTGAACGTAAGGCCCGCCGTATAGGCAAAGGCCTTTTTGAGGTGCATTGCGAATGAATAATTGTGCGTGTTGGTCGCCCGGTTGAGCGGGGTGCCGTCGTAATTTATGGTGGGAACGTCCGCCCCGAATCCCCTTCCGTCAAGTGGAAAGAAATTACCGCTCTGAAACTGGTAGGTGCCGTTCGCGTTGTTGATTAAATTAAAAACAAGAGAGTCCTGTATTACCACATTTTTAAAGGACGTGTCGTAGCCAACCGTGTTGACGCCGAGGAGCGGCGCCCCACCCGGCAGTGGAAGAAGGGCCCCATAGGCTGGCCGGAGAAAGTCGCTTCCCTGCCCGAGCTGGCTTTGCGGCCATGGGCGGAACCACTTATTTATCCCCCAGCTATACAAATAGTTCGTTGTTCCAACGGGAAGGCCGTCTTTGTCAAGAGTCTGCTGCACCATTCCGGTCACGACCCTGCCGGGGTTTGTACCCTCATTGAAATCAGGGTTGCTGCCATCGGAATGGTAATCGAAAAAAGTCACGCCCACTTTGATGGTAGGAGGATATAAGTCCTGGCCGTGCAACAGACTCCCGGAAATCAGAACAGTTGCGAAAGTTGCGACAACGCCGCATTGAAAAGGCCGAAATTTACCCATAGGTAAAATATCCTCCTGCCTAAAAGCAATTATTTTAAATTACCACAAAAGAATCGTCTTATTTCGGCCGAGAATTTCCATTATCTCACGTCGTATAGTCGTCCATAATACTAAGAAGGTTTAAAAAATATTAAAAATTAATCGATTAAACGGTTTATTTTTGTAAAATCATTTCCTGGTTTGAGAATTCAAAAAAGTAAATTTTTGAATCCCCATTATAAAAGATAAAACACCAAAAAGAGCCAAAACGGGGCCAAGCAAGAAAATATATTTTTATCTATTCTAAAGTAAAAAAATCCCGGAGTGATTCCACCCCGGGATTTATGTCCCGCCTTAATTAAAGGACCGCGGCTAGTAGGATATTCCCACCGTGCCGAGGAGCCGCGACGTCTGATTGGGTTTTCCCGGCGTTTCATAGGTGACGTACGCAATCGTGCCGTAAATGCCCGCCGCGACTTTTGTTCCCTTCTCATTCGAGCCGTTCCAATAGATATCGTAGGTGTATTGGCTTTTAAGGTTGCTCCGGTCGACATTAAGGGAACTAATAACATCGTCGGTGCTCGCCTCATTTACCAAGTTGCCGACCACGTCGAAAATCTTGATTGACCCATGCACGGTCTGCGTGGAATCGGACGGCGGTGTTATTTGGAACGTCAGCACCGTGCCCGCGCCCTCGCGCCGCACCCAGTCACGGGCATTCGGCTCGTTCTTGAACACCAGTTGGCCCGGCCCGTATCCCTGACCCGAATGCACAAAGGTCGGCTTCGACGGGTTCGGCACCGGTACGATCTTGTCCGGCGGCACGGGCTGGATGTATACCGGCACCTTGCGGTTGTTGTCATCCGGATAATTCTTATGCGCCTGGTCGGTCACCTGACTGTCTATGGATATTGACAGATACTCATTCGACGTGAGGTCCTTGCCG